>CAJXUM010000155.1 GCA_913060855.1 uncultured Lewinella sp.
CAGCGTCAGATGTGTATAAGAGACAGGGAGGTATTATAGAGATAGACGATAAATATCAAAATAGCTTCACAAAAAAAGCAAAAAAATAAAAAGACTAACTATTTGATATACAGTATATTGTGTGTTTTTTAAAAAATAACCAGTGAATTTTCGCTAAAATAGTGTGACCTCTAATTAATAGCACGTCATAAGGGTGTAAAAGATGCTAATACAGCGTTAATCAAAAGAGAAAGACTCAAAATAGATAGATAATTTTACAAGAGGTTCTTTGACGAACGAAGGGAGAGATCGAGCAGCCAGACAGCGGTAGTATGAAAAAGAGGAGTCGACAATCCAAACAAATATTCGATCATAGTTGGCTAAATGGCTAACCCCCAGACAGTGTATGATTGTTTTCTCCGCTTCGTTTGTTTTTATTTTCGAAAGAAGGTTTTCATGATATAATATGGGTTTTAGGTGTTTATTCGAGGAAGTCAGTATTGACTTCCTCTTTTTTTTTGTCATAAAGTTGATTTATTGAATTAAGTTAGCTATTTTTACCCCACACTTCTACAGCACACGCACACAAAGAACAAAACTTTCCTGAACAAGCACACTAGGCGTTCTTTAATACCAATAACTTTATCTTGACATGGTTTCTGCAGTCCCTTATTTCTTATTTTGAATAGAACTAAGCTTACACACCCATAACACTAAAAGAATGATGTAATAGATTATTGGCGCAAGCCAGTCTGCTACAAATGCTCTTTAACCGAGGAGCTAATCGACGATTATTTCATTTTTTTTACCTAAACCGCTTTAAGTATGACTATTGAAAAATTCAAGGGACTCAATCCGGACATTGTTCTGGATGACCAAGCTATTTTACTTGTCAAGGGTGGAGATGATCCCCCGCCATGGCCAGAAGATCCTGATGAATGGGATCCTGTAGGGTAATTGGTGATTAATTTCGCCTAACCGCTAAAAGAACTGCCATCCTTGACATATCAACGGGTGGCAGTTTTTTTATACATATATATAGTTATTCGTCCCTATGAACAAGCACAGACTCGACTTTTTAAGACCCCAGTTATTCCGTTTATTGCAGCGTGCATTAATTCTTTATGCGTTGTTCCTACCCGCTATTGCCTATGCGCAAGAAGAACCTTGTGATACGATTTATCTACGTGCAAAGGAGCTCCTTCATACTCCAGAATTAGCCCTGGCAGAACTCCAACGAATTATCCCGCTGGAAGGGACTGAGTTGAAGTATGATAAATGTCATGTGGGTGCCGTCTATGCCATAGCTAGATTACAGCTTCGACTGGCTAATAATGTAGAAGCGATCAAAGCCCTGGAAAAATATGTCAGTTTTCCAGAAGAAGTAACCGATCCTAAGGCAAGAGATAAGTCCAAAAGCCATATTCCAGATATTTACAGGCAGGTCGGCCTATATGAAAGGTCTTTCGAAGAGCATATGAACCTTATTGCTTATCGTGATTCTACACAGGACAGTATAGGGCTGGCTAAATCGTATTATGAGCTAGGCAAGCTTTTTCATGATCAAGGTAATCATGATAGAGCGATCGATTACCTCCAGCAATCACTGGAACTCTGCACGATATTAGGAGATACCATGCGTATCTTGAGTTGCTATAGTGCCCTTGGTACCAACAATCGAAAATTAGGCAAACTAGAAGAAGCACTAGCCTACAACCAGGATGTGCTGGATTTAATCCCCAAAGCCGGACTCCATCCGCGTAATAAATTACATCCATATGCTGAAGTAAATATGGGCAGCCTCCTTTTGTCGATGGGGGAATTGGAAGAAGCGGCTATCCATATGGAAAAAGGTATAGAATTGACCAAGAAGATCGCCTACAAGCCCGGCTTAGTGACCGCCTATTTGGATTATGGACGACTTTTTGAGCTGCAGGGAGCTAATTATAAAGCCCTGAAAGTTTTTCAAGAAGGTCTAGCTATCGCAGAGGAATTAAAAGCAGTAGCACAACAGGGCGAATTTCATCAGTGTCTCTCCAAGTTGTACTATACTATTAATAAAGTAGATGATGCTTACCTACACTTGTCTGTTTATTCGGACTTAAAAGACAGTATCATTAACCAAGAGCAACAAAAACGAATGGCGCAGGTAGGCTTCAAGTATGAGTTGGAGAAGAATGCGCGCGAAATTGTATTCCTCAACCAGGAGGTAGATCTACTTCAGAAAAAGAAAATTATTGACCGTCGATTTCTCCTATTCTACATTGCTTCCTTCATTTTAGTCTTGTGTCTATTGGGGCTATTTGTGTACTGGTATCGTCGACAGAAAGCCCACAACGCTATTCTACAAGAGAAAAACGAAAAAATTAATGAGCAAAATGACCTGCTCTCGCACCTCAATGCAGAGTTGAAGCAATTTGCCTCTATCGCTTCCCATGATATGCGAGAACCGCTTCGATCTATTGGAGCGTTTTCCTCTTTATTGTCAAGACAACACGGTAAAAAACTGGATCAATCGGGTAAAGACTACTTGAACTTTATCAATGAAGCGGTACGTAGAATGACCGCATTATTGACCGACTTGCTAGACTATTCGAAAATAAACAGCCAGCAAGCGGCCGAATGGATTGACTTGAAAGGTATCCTGCAGACAGTTGTTTCTAATTTGCACTACCAAATTATGACAAAGGAAGGTAAGGTGGAGATCAATCGCAAAGCGATACCACTAGTCAAAGCTGTCCCCACACAGATGATGCAATTATTCCAAAACCTGATTTCTAACGCCTTGAAATTCCGTAAGGAGGATATGCCACCAGTCGTAACGATCGATGGTTATGCGCAGGAAGGTGGTTATGTATTGGTGGTAAGAGACAATGGAATTGGCATTGATCCGGCTTACAAGGAGAAGGTTTTTGGCATGTTCAACCGACTCAATAATAAAGATAAATTTGAAGGTACAGGAATCGGTCTGGCCACTTGTAAAAAAATCGTGCAACAGCACGGCGGCAAGATTTGGGTAGAATCGGAAGAAGGAGTCGGCAGTGCCTTCCATATCTATATGCCCAAAAAAGCAGTCACCTTTTCTCAAAAAAAGGTACTTTCTAGTGTAAGCTAAATAGAAGCTTAGTACTTTTGACCTTATTTCTCTTCAATAATGCTATATGTTTACACTATTGATAAGTTTGGTCATTGGTTTATTTATTGCCATGCTGTTCCTGAATCTATACTTTCGAGCAAAAGTATTAAAGACCTATCAGCAACTGGTGAAGAACCGAGTAGAATTTGGGGCTGCACATGTTTTTAATAAACAGAAAATGGCAGAAGAGGTGATTCCCAAATATCCTCATATGCAGAAGCAGATTGAGACTTTTGCTAGCCATATGCAATATTCGATCAAAATGGCGACCGTCCTAATCACCTTGATCACCTTGTTTGGCGGTATTTTGATGTATTATCGATAAATGAAGTGCAGCCGACCAATTCCTTCCTGTTTCGGGGCTCCGTCATTTTTTGTGCTGTAGAGCCAGGCGAGAGTAGAAAACACAGCTTCCTACGGTTGCTTAGTGTCCCATTTTCGTCTAGCTATAAAATGATCAAATAAGGTCTCCTTCCTCAATTGTATACTAATCTTAAACTATTTCCGGTTAATAGAATTATAGCATGTGTTGAATGAGCGGATATTATTTGGCTTTAAAAGCTGAAATAAATTCCTCTTCGGCTAGAATTCTCTTATTTTGCGCGCTCAAAATTTCGATTTTCGGTATCTGAAGATCAAGTTCAAAAGACGTTATACATGCTAAAGATTGGGGTATTAGGTGCTGGCCATTTAGGCAAAATCCATTTGAAATGTATTCAACTGGCAAAGGAACATTATGAACTAGTGGGCTTCTATGATGCGGCAGCTGATAATAGTCAAAAAGTAGCTAATGAGTTGGGGATTACGCCATTTGCAAGTGCAGAAGCCTTGATAGCGGCCGTCGACGTGGTAGATATCGTAACGCCTACTACGACCCATTTTGAACTGGCCAAAGCAGCTATTTTGCAAGGCAAGCACGTTTTTATTGAAAAACCATTGACTAATACACCTGCGGAGGCCAAGGAATTATTGGCCTTGGGGCAGCAGCAAGGAATCAAGATACAGGTAGGGCATGTGGAGCGATTTAATCCCGCACTTTTAGCCCTGGGGGAAATGAAAATTGACCCCATGTTTATCGAGGCGCATCGTTTAGCCACATTTAATCCCAGGGGTACAGATGTATCGGTAGTCCTCGACCTGATGATCCATGACCTCGATATTGTCCTGAGTATGGTAAACGCGCCAGTAGAAACGGTAAATGCAAGTGGCGTCTCTGTAGTCAGTGATACTCCGGATATTGCCAATGCACGAATAGAATTTGCGAACGGTTGTGTGGCTAATTTGACCGCCAGTCGAATTTCTTTGAAACAGATGCGAAAAATTCGCTTATTCCAGAAGGATGCTTATATCAGCCTCGACTTTTTGGATAAAGAAGCACAGGTCGTTCGTTTGTATGAGCCCAGTGATCCGAATTTGCCATCGAGTGCAAGCGGTATGACCATAGATACGAATAGTGGGAAGAAACATATTCATATCGATATGCCTTCCATCGCTAGTACCAACGCGATTCAAATGGAATTGCAGACTTTTGCGGAGAGCATCACCAAGAATGAAAGACCTCGCGTAAGTGGGGAAGATGGCTATCAGGCCTTAAAATTGGCTTACGATATTATGGAAGAGATCGATCGAAGAACGACTTTGCTTTGAATGAATCAAACCGACAGAAGCTAAGCATTTTATGAGAAAAATCTATTTTATAGGTATAATAAGTATACTATTTGGCTCTTCTTGTGAACTGATTAACCCTTCAGAGGATATCCCTGCCTATTTGTATGTCACTCCTTTCTCTTTTACCGCGGAGCCTGCTAAACATGGTAGTGCTTCGGCAAATATTACAGAGGCCTGGTTGACGGTCAATGGAGACTTTCTCGGTGTCTATACCTTGCCCGCATTAATACCTGTGTTGGCTTCTGGGGAGGCAAATGTACGTTTGGAGGCTGGGATACACGATAATGGTATTCGGTCAACGCCCAATGTTTACCCTTATTATGAGGCTTTTATCCTTGATATGGAGTTGGCACCTAATAAGACCGATACGATTAGTCCCAGTACTACTTATCGCGATGCGGTACAGTTTGCTTTCATCGAAGACTTTGAGAATGGGAGTACTATTTTTACCCGGCAATTGGAAGGAGAGAATGGGTTTACTTTGACCAATGATGTTATCTTTGAGGGCGCTCAATCAGGAATGATTAAGGTGACAAAAGATGATCCTTTAGTGGAAATTGCTACAGTCGAGGCCTATCCAGCACTCGCTGACAATAGCCCGTTGGTTTATTTGGAGGTGAACTATAAATCAGAAGTATCTGTCGTTTGGGGAGTGATTGGTTTTACCACTTTAGCTGGAGAGCAGATAAAGATTATCGAGCCCGGTTTTAGAGCTAGAGATAACTGGAACAAAATCTACTTTGATTTGAGCTTATTGGTGCTGGAGGGGAATGCGGTCGCTCATCAAATCGTTCTACAAGCTAACCTGTCTGGGAGTGACCAGGAAGAAGCTACCATTTATTTGGATAATATTAAACTAGTACACTTTTAGCTTGTCTAAGCGACAGCACATGCATTAACATTGAAAACAACTATCTACTCGTTAAAGGATTTAATTTATGACCCAAAAAAGAAGGTGGCATACTCTTTTTTATAAGGTAGCAGACTTTTTTTCTGCTATGATAGCTTGGGCAGGGTTTTTCCTTTACCGAAAACGACTAGAAGGGGGAGAGGTAGATTGGTCAGCGGTAGATGATCCCAATTTTTGGTACGGTGTGGTTATTATTCCTGTGGGATGGTTGTTGTTTTATGGTATTTTTGATCAATACAAGGATATTTATCGCTTATCGAGAATTGCAACATTGGCTCGTACTTTGTTCCTGAGTTTCTTCGGTGTTATATTGCTCTTCTTCACGCTTATCCTGGATGATGTAGTTACCAATTACAAGACCTATTACGCATCCTTCATCACGCTCTTCTTATTTCATTTTCTACTGACCTCCTTAGTACGGATGATTATTCTGACCCGGGCGAGTTGGCGACTGAAAGCGGGACGCATTTCGTATCGGACACTCATTATCGGAGGAAATCAGAATGCGGTAGAGCTATATCAAGAGATTAATAGTCGAGTGAAGAAACTCGGCTACGAATTTATTGGCTTCATTGATACCAACGGAAGAAGTACCAATGAATTGGCAGACCAGCTACCCGTACTGGGCAATTTGAATAATATAGCGGAAGTGATTCATGCCCATGAAATAGAAGAGGTGATCATTGCGATTGAGACTTCAGAACACAACCGCTTGAAGGATATCCTCAATACCTTGTTCGATTTTGGAGACCAGGTTTTGGTGAAGATTATCCCTGATATGTACGATATTATCTTGGGGACGGTGAAGATGAACCATGTATATGGGGCCGTTTTAATTGAGATAGCCCAGGATTTGATGCCGAAGTGGCAGCGCTTAGTCAAGCGTTTGATAGATCTGGTGGCTTCTTTAGGTATGTTGCTCATCTTTTTACCCTTGTATCTTTATATTGCTATGCGGGTAAGACTCTCTTCGAATGGACCGATTTTTTTTAAACAAGAACGTATTGGACAGAACGGCCTGCCTTTTCTTATCTATAAATTCAGGTCAATGTATATGGATGCAGAAGATAATGGTCCAATGCTCTCGCACGATGGCGATGATAGATGCACGCCTTGGGGAGCAGTCATGCGGAAATGGAGGCTAGATGAGTTACCCCAATTTTGGAATGTCCTAAAAGGAGATATGTCAATCGTAGGCCCACGGCCAGAACGACAATTCTATATCGATCAGATCATTCAACTGAATCCGCATTATAAACACCTGCTGAAAGTACGCCCTGGTATTACTTCTTGGGGACAGGTGAAATATGGCTATGCTTCAAATGTCGAGCAAATGATCCAGCGCTTAAAATTTGATATCCTGTATATCGAAAACATGTCATTGGCACTCGATTTTAAGATCATGTTCTACACGATTTTTGTTCTCATCCAAGGGAAAGGAAAATAATCCGCCCATCATTGTGGTATGTCTTTGGGCAAATCTGGTACTATTTGGTGAAGGATTTGTTTGATCATCTACATTAGATATCTTATCTGTTCATATCATCACTCTATGTTTAAACACCTTACTCCTTTTGTCCGAACGCTAGTGGTGCGGGCTACAGGGACTATTTTTATAGCGATAGGCTTTATTTTTGGCTGTTGGACAGCTATGATCCCAGCCATTAAAGTTCGCTTCGAATTGGATGAAGCCCAATTGGGGCTGTTATTGTTGTTTCTACCAGCAGGCGTAGTAGTTATGAATCCCTTATCCATTCCCCTTATCCGTCGTTTGGGGTCTTCTCAGATGTCTCGTCTCTTTCTGGTCTTGACCGCCTTACTTTTTATCTTTCCCCCTTTGATGCCGACCATCGAGTGGGTAGCAGCAGGACTATTCCTAGCAGGGATGGCTTTTTCAGCTACTAATATTGCCATGAATACTTGCGCTGCCAATTTGGAGCAGGATCGGAATATAAATATTATTGCCAGTTGTCACGGACTCTGGAGCTTGGGGGCGATGTTTGGAGCGATTATCGCGAGTATGCTGACCGGCTTTGGTATAGCTCCCTTTCTCACGATGATTTTTTTGTTTGGAATCGTCATTTTGCTGGCGATCGGATTGAAAAGGCCGCTGGTAGATTTGCCCGCCGATCAACAAGAATCATCAACAGAAAAAAAATCAAAGGGCTTTGTCATGCCAAATCGGGCCTTATGGCTGATCATCACCATTAGTATTTGTGTATATTTAATGGAAGGCACGATGGCAGATTGGTCTGCTGTATATATGCGTGAAGTATTGGGGCGTCCAGAAACTCAAGTCGGTTGGGGCTTTGCAGTCTACGCCTTTTTTATGGCCAGTGGCCGATTGTTGGGCGATCAATTGATTGCCCGATTCACTAGTAAGATGGTCCTGCAAGTGGGAGGCGTTATTGCTGCGATCGGTTTAGGATTACTGATACTTCAGCCTGCGCTGTTACTTATTTTAGTCGGTTTTGCCCTGGCGGGGATTGGGGTGTCTTTAGGTGCTCCAATTTTATATGCTGCATCTGCTAAAGCACCCGGATTACCCCCCGGAGCTGGCTTGGCTACGATGAATACTTTCGCCATGGGCGCCTTTTTAGCAGGGCCCGCTTTTATTGGCTTCATCGCCAAATGGTATACTTTGCCTTTTGCTTTTGGTATTATTGCCATAGGTGCCTTACTTTGGGCATTTCAAGCGAGGTGGATGAAGGCCGTGTAGCTTGGCGCATTGGATCAAATGCTTTTTTGAATTAAAATCATTTTAGGATGCAGGAATGTATGCGTTGGTTTGGACCTGACGATCCAGTTTCACTACAAGATATCCGGCAAGCGGGTTGTACCGGGGTGGTGACGGCGCTCCATCAGATTCCAGTGGGGGAGGTGTGGCCAGTCGCTGCTATTGAAGAGCGAAAGCGCTTGATTGAGGCAACGGGATTGTCTTGGACCGTAGTGGAGAGCTTGCCCGTGCATGAGGACATTAAGAGAAGAAGCGGTGATTATACCTTATATATAGCTAATTACCAGGAAAGCCTTAAGCATTTGGCGACTTGTGGAATCGAAGTGGTGACCTATAACTTCATGCCGATTCTAGACTGGGTCAGAACTGATCCTGCTTATCTCTTAGCAGATGGGAGCCGTGCTTTGTATTTTGAAAAATTGGCTTTTATTGCCTTTGACCTATTTCTATTGAAACGGCCGGAGGCGGCACTGGATTATACACCAGCATTAGTGGGACAAGCGACCGAATACTTTGAACAATTGAGTAGCAAAGAAAAAGAAGCCTTGTACAAGCATGTCCTTTTAGGCTTGCCGGGGAGTGAGGAGGCCTTTACCGCCAAAGAAGTGCTAGCTGCCCTGCAAACGTATGAACATATCGATGCAGATAAACTTCGGGAGCATTTAGTCGCTTTCTTAACAGCTGTTGTGCCGGTAGCGGAACAATATGACCTGAAATTGGCTATTCATCCTGATGATCCGCCTTTTTCCGTATTGGGTTTGGCTCGAATTGTATCAACGGAATCAGATTTAAACCACATCATAGAAGCAGTACCTTCAAAGGCCAACGGCATTTGCTTCTGCACAGGATCACTTGGGGTTAGAAAGGAAAATGAATTGGTGGGAATCATAGAACGATTGGGAAATCATATCCATTTTCTTCATCTTCGGAATACGAAATCGGATGGCTCTGGAAATTTTTATGAAGCGGATCATTTAGCCGGAGATGCAGATATGGTCGCTATTGTTGGTGCCCTTTTAAAATTGGCCAAAAAAACGGGACTCGTTCTCCCCCTGTCTCTTATACACATCTCCGAGCCCACGAGACCGAGGCTGATCTCGT
>CAJXUM010000156.1 GCA_913060855.1 uncultured Lewinella sp.
GAGATCAGCCTCGGTCTCGTGGGCTCGGAGATGTGTATAAGAGACAGATATAAATGAGACAAAGCAGCTTCCAAGTTCTCCATATTATCATTTCTACTAAATACAGACTGGAAAATAAAGTTTAGTCACAACAATTAGGCATAATCTATGGAAAAATCATGCACTAGCTGCTTTTCCTGTAGAGTGATAAGCCTATTGCCAAGCTAGCTGTGTAGTTTTTTAATTAAAATGATTAATATTTTTTGCGCAACCAAAAGGTTGCTTATAGTTGCAACTGAACGGTTGCGTAAAAGAGATTATATGAAACGAGATGTTTTTCAAGCTATTGCTGATCCAACACGAAGGGCGATCCTAGTACTTATCGCTAGCCAAGCAATGACACCTAATGTCTTGGCCGAACAATTTGATATTAGTCGGCAAGCCGTCTCCAAACACATCAAAATATTAAAGGAGTGTGAGCTCGTCGAACAACAGAAAGTAGGAAGGGAAATGTACTATCATTTTCAGGCCGACAAAATGAAGGAGGTGGATGTCTGGTTGGCGCAATTTCGACAACTTTGGGAAACCCGCTTTGAACAATTGGATCAGGTATTAATACAATTAAAATCACAGGAAAATGAAAAATAGCCTATTGATGAATTTTTCCGTTGACAAGGAAAATGTGAGAATTTTAGTGAAAAAAGAATTTGCGGCGCCTGTTGTTTTGGTATGGCGAGCCTGGACGGATAGCACTATGCTGGATCAATGGTGGGGGCCCAAACCTTGGCGAGCCAAAACCAAAATGATGGATTTTCGAGAAGGGGGATATTGGCACTATGCGATGATGGGACCAGATGGAGAAGTGCTTTGGGGAAGGGCTGATTATCTATCGATTACGGTAGAGAAAAATTTTGCAGGCCGGGATTCTTTTTGCGATGAGGAAGGTACCATCAATATGGAATACCCTCAATCGCAGTGGAATACTGATTTTAGTAGCACATCGGATACTACCATTGTCCAAATAGAGACTACATTTGATTCACTAGAATCCTTAGAAAAGAATCTTGAAATGGGCTTTAAAGAAGGCTTTACGGGCTCCATGGAAAACCTTGATCGGCTTCTTCGTGAGCAAGGTTAAAAAGGTGAAAACAGAGAATGTTTGAGGTACTTCCTCGTTTCAAGATTATAACAATCTTAATTCACCTAAACACCTAGTAATGAAAAACTATTTGACTTGCTTATTGCTATTGACAGTAGTAGCATTCCTCTCCTGTGACCGCCAAGAAGAAGTGGTGGAAAAATTTGACACCTCTACTTTTATAGACAAAGCGGATGATTTGCATTATGTCATCATTAAAATGCAAACTATACCTGGTATTGATAGGCAGGATACAACGGCCATGAAAGCTATTAAAGCAGGTGAGTTGAAGCAACAAATTGATACTTGGAATGCGAAAGATCCAGGCACAAAACTTCGAACTTCCCAGATTTATTTTGATGAAGAAACTGGAGTTGAACCTATCTTTACAATACGGAGATTCAACGATTATAACGAAGCCAAACAGTATAGTGAAAAATTAAGCGCTCAGGTTAAGGCCATGGATGGGAGTGCGAAAATTGCAGCTATTCTACCGATTTCTCAAACGAATTACCGCGTATGCATCAAGCAAAAGTCTAGTAAAGCTTACCAATACTACCACGACAAGATTATCACAATAGATTAAGAGACCTGGGCTAGCGTTTTGGGTTTGTTTATCGATAGTTGGCTGCTGTTGATATATCCGCTTTCCTATTTCCACCTGCTGACTTGCCTTCTCAGGGGATTTGTCTGTATCTTGGCTTTGATCAAGTATAAAAGCCCCTTGATGTGTATTTATGATCCAAGCACTAAAGTGCAAGAAAAGATACCATACAATTTGTTAGAAGATGAAAGGACAAAAAACGCGACGACTAGCAGCTATCATGTTTACTGACATCGTTGGCTATACGGCCTTGATGCAAAAAGATGAGCAGGCCGCCGCTGAAGTTAGAGCACACCATCGACAGGAATTTCAGGAATATCATGCACAGTATCATGGAGAGATATTGCAATACTTTGGTGATGGTACGTTGAGTGTTTTTCAAAGCGGTGTAGAAGCGGTGGAATGTGCGGTTGCTATCCAGAAGGCTTTAAACCAGGGAGAACCTGTGCCCTTGCGGGTGGGCTTACATATGGGAGATATCGTTTTTGATGGTACAGAGGTTTACGGAGATGGGGTGAATTTGGCTTCTCGTATTGAAAGCATGGGAGTAGCAGGAGCGATTCTGCTCTCGGGAAAATTAAATGATGAGCTGAAAAATCATGGGCAGATTTCAACCCGTTCTTTGGGGTATTTTGAATTAAAAAATATTACCGATCCTATCGAAGTTTTTTCGGTTACCAATGATGGCATAAGAGCTCCTCTGCGTGCTGATCTTAAAGGCAAACAAAAGAAACAGGCCAAAACGATCGCGGTTCTTCCCTTTGTCAATATGAGTGCTCAAAAAGAGAATGAGTATTTCAGTGATGGAATGACCGAGGAGATTATCAATGCCTTGGCTAAAATCAAAAACCTAAAGGTCACGTCAAGGACCTCTTCTTTCTTCTTTAAAGATAAGAATATACCGATTACACAAATAGGGAAGGAACTCAATGTTTCCACCATTTTGGAAGGCAGTATTCGATTATCCGGGAACAAAATGCGGATAACGGCTCAGTTGATAGATGTGGAAGATGATTATCATTTTTGGTCTGAAACTTTTGATCGGTCCATAACGGATATCTTTGCGGTGCAAGATGAGATCAGCTTGCTTATTGCTGATAAGCTGAGAGAACACATGGGGCATTTTGATATTGAAGATCACCTGGTAAAAGCGCCCGCCGTATCAGTTGATAGCTACAAACGCTATCTAAAAAGTCGTTATCACCTGCTGAAGATGACCAAAACGGATATCGAAGAAGGGTTGGCTATCCTCAGTGAAGTTATTCAGGAAAACCCCTCTTTTACACTTGCCTATTTGGGTATGCACCTGGGGTATAGTCTGATTGCTACCGTAGGCATGATGCCCGCTCATGAAGCATTTGGAAAAGCACAGCCCTATCTAGATAAAGCGATTGAACTGGATGAGAATTTACCAGAATGCCAACTGCACCTTTCCTATGTTTGCTTCTTGCAGCAATGGGATTTTGAGGGGACTTATAAGCATTTGAGTAAATCGATGGCTATACGGCCAAGTGTTGAATACTATCAATCGATGGCTTCTACGCTGGTGGCTGAAGGAAAGTTTGAGGCAGCCCGTACTTATAATGCAACCGCCATACAGCTCGATCCTTTTTCTGCCATTAATTATCACCTGGAAGGTTTTATTTTTTACTGCGAGGAAAAATATGAATCTGCCATTGCCTGCTTTGAAAAAGCGGTTCAATTGAAATCCGATTTTACAATATCTACTTTATACTGGGGGCAGGCCCTAATAGCATTAGGGAGGAAGGAAGCGGCTTTGATGTTCTACCAAAACTTGGAGATGCATGAAGAAGATGATCTCATCGAGTTGGGAGGGACAACCTTGGTTTATGCCGCCATGGGAGATAGGACTAAAGCTACAGCAGGAATCAAACAATTAGAAAATCACTTGGAAAGTGATATGTTGGGACGGGCCATAAATTTGCTCACTTTGTGTCATACCATGATGGGTAATACAGAAGAGGCTATCCGATTGCTTGAACAAGGCATTTCCTACCGGCTACCCATGATGATATATCAATACGTGGAACCCGGATTAAAACCACTCCGTAATAACCCTCGCTTCCAAGCGCTGATGCAGCAAATAGTGGGGGAGGAAACGGCTTTCAAGGCACCGAAAAGAAAGTATAAAAAGCCGCTACTCAATCCAGCGTTACAACATACCTATCGAGAAAAACTAGATCACTTGATGTCAGAAGAGAAACCTTATCTCGACCCTGACTTGACTCTCCGCAGTTTGGCCGAGATGCTCGATATACCTGCCAATCAGTTATCGCAATTATTGAATGAGGGTTTTAATCAAAATTTTTCTGAATACATCAATACTTATCGCCTGGAAGCTTTCAAGTCGAAGGCGGCCGATCCAAGCCAGCAACACCTTACCCTTCTTGCCTTGGCCTTTGATAGTGGCTTCAACTCTAAAACCGTCTTTAATACCTTCTTTAAAAAAATGATGGGTAAAACGCCTAGTGCCTATTGGAAAGAAGTCGCCCAATAACTCGTTCGGATTTCAAAACTAGAACGATTCTCATTCTTTATGCGCCTACTTTTGGTTTGTGAAACAGAGGATAATACACCTCTTCAACATAAACCATATAAATACTAGGACATGAAAGCAGTAGTTTGCACGACTTATGGATCAGCAGAGGGACTTCAACTCCAATCCATTACAAAACCTACTCCCAAAGAGAATGAGGTATTGATTAAAATACAGGCTACCACGGTTACCGCTGGGGATGTGTTTGTCCGAAAACTCACCTTACCATTATATGTCTTCCTGTGGCCACTTGCCCGATTTGCCTTTGGCATAAAAAACCTGCGTAAAAGTATATTAGGGCATGAGTTTTCGGGCGAGATTGAAGCGGCGGGGAGTGCTGTAAAAGACTTTGCCCCAGGCGATCATGTTTTCGGAACAACGACGGGCTTAAATCAAGGTTCATATGCCGAATATATCTGTGTACCGGCAGACGGTGTACTCGCGCCTAAACCGAGTAATATGACTTTTATACAAGCTGCTGCGGTTCCTGTAGGCGGACTTACGGCACTTACTTTTCTAAAAAAAGCAAATATTCAAGCTGGGCAAAAGGTGCTGATCTATGGCGCTTCGGGGAGTGTAGGCACCTATGCCGTTCAAATAGCCAAGCATTTTGGAGCAGTGGTAAGTGGGGTATGTAGTACGACTAATCTGGAATTGGTGGAATCTATCGGGGCGGATCATGTCATTGATTATACCCAAACTGATTTCACACAAGGTGAGGCAATTTATGATGTCATTTTTGATGCGGTAGGTAAAATCTCTTCCGCGCAAGCTAAAGGTGTACTGAAACCCAATGGCAAATACTTGACGATAAAATCCGTCATCAAAGAAAAAAGAGAAGAACTATTCGAATTACAGCAATTGGCCGAGTCGGGCCAGTTGACAGCGGTTATTGATCGAACCTATCCTTTAGAAGGTATTGCTGAGGCGCATCGCTATGTTGAGAAAGGGCATAAGAAAGGGAATCTAGTGATTGACCTTTTTAAGCTTAGCAAGACTTCAGAAGTTTCCCAAGGCGTGACGGAGAAAACTTCAGAAGTCTAAGCCCAGCGCTAGTTAGAAGCAAATACTCAAAATAAGCCCCGCAAGACTTCAGAAGTTTCCCTGGGGATGACGGAGAAAACTTCTGAAGTCTAGGCCCAGCGCCCCTTAGAAGGGAATACTCAAAAACACTTATCTCAATCTTGTACATTTTATTTGAACCTCATTCCTCATTCGCTGAAATCCTGTTAGTTTTGTAGGATTAATAGCTGATACATGTTACAAAAACTGGCACAACTAACCGGACATAATGCTTCTATCTTTGCACTAAGTCATTCAGATACAGATCGTTACTTTTTATCTGGTGCGGGAGAAGGCTGGGTGGTCCGTTGGGATTTAGAAAACCCGGAAATGGGAAAATTGGTGGCGAAGGTAGAGACGCAGATATTCTCGCTTTGCTACTTGTCTACTCAAAATAAAGTAGTAGTAGGAAATATGAATGGTGGGGTTCATTGGGTAGATCTGGATGAGCCGGATAACACGATAAATATCGCTCATCATAAGAAAGGAGTGTATGCTATTCTAGAAATCGGGGATTATGTATATACTGCCGGTGGACAAGGGCTATTGACCCGATGGGATAAACACAAGATGCAAAGCCTCGAGAGTTTGCAGGTGAGTCACCAAAGCTTGCGAGCCTTAGCTTATTGCCCGCAGCGAAATGAGTTAGCGGTGGGAGCCAGTGACCACGCCATTTATATATTAGATTTGGAAACACTGAGCGTCAAGGAAAGCCTGCTAAAAGCGCATGATAATTCGGTGTTTGCGCTTCGCTATAGCCCCGATGGCGAATTGTTATTTAGTGGCGGGCGGGATGCGCATTTGAAAGTTTGGGATACTCAGGCAGCCTATTTGTGCCTATCTAGCCAGCCGGCACATCTCTTCACTATCAATGAAATAGCAATAGATCCCGAGGGAAGGTATTTGGCGACGGCTAGTCGAGACAAGAATATCAAGATTTGGAATGCGAGGACGTTCGAGTTAGTCAAGGTGCTGGAGTCCTATCGAGACAATGGACATTTAAATTCCGTGAATACCTTATTGTGGTCCAACTACCACGGTCGATTGGTGAGTGGTAGCGATGACCGCAGCCTCATTGTTTGGTCGTAATACGGAGGCGCTTATTCAGATTTTAGCTCTCCATCTTCGTCTAATTTGACATGCCCCCACCTTCGGCCGGTTTGTATTTGATAAATGGTGTTTTCTTTTACACCAAAAAGCTTAGCCAACACCTTGCGCTTGGTTTTACCCTCCTTCAGTGCTTTCTTTAGTATCTTGACCTTAGATTCGGTGAGGATATCCTGACTGGTACGGGTTCTTTCTTTTTTGCGATAAGGACTGGCCATATTATGCGCGTTCCACGCCTCTTTTGTCACCCATTTCAGGTTACCAGAGTAGTTGTTGCCTTTGTTGTAATCCTGGTGAATGATATGAATGTTTTCTTCGGATTGCCCGGGCACAAAATGTTCGGCCACGAACTTATGTATCATAATAACCCCGACACTATTATCTTTTAGCTTTTGATTCAAGGTTTTTAAACCACCCCTTACCGCTGATCCTTTGACCAAACGCTCTGCACCAGTGGTTTTCTGGATACTTTTAATTCTACCAAAATTGGAGATTTTGTAGTGGCAAGTTTTGGTTTCTTTCCCAAAATCTACCTCTTTCCACTCTTCATTGAAGTGAGACTTTACCTTTTCAATACTCATTTTAAACTAGATTTACCAAAAATATGTCTACAGGTGAGCCTTTTTGTAGATGTGTTATCATTTGTTCTTCTATGGTTGCTGTCTTGGGTGCATCATCGATGCAGCGACAGTTCAAAGCGACAAATGTCATAAAGTGCGGTACTTATACCAGAATATACTTCCCAAAAATAATTAGATAAGCAAAGATCAATTTGTAGGTACTTCCAATGGAGCGACGTTTATTGAAAAAGGTCCACCGCTTTTTTAAAGCTTTATTTTCTACAAGTTAGAATATTCTAATCGAAATTTCAAGCCCTGTTATTATCTATTGTTGCTAATCAGCCGCTAAATGGGCCATTTCCAACAGCTTATTACTGGTTCGCCAATTTCGAGTTGTCGCGTTTACCTTCAATTTTTTTTCAAAGAAATTGTTATTCATTTTTGCCCGGCCATAATTTTGTGGAGAAAAGAAGTAAATATGCTGCTCCACAATACTATACTCTTCTGGTGCAAAATCTTGCGAAGTAAGTGCTTGTACGTGATCAACTGCAGGTATCGCCGAAAGGAAAGTAAGGTAAATCCGCTTTGGATCCTTGTCAGCTATAAATGGATTATTGGCCAAAATCTTTTCTAATCTAGCAGGACGTATGACCATCACCGGTACTTCAAATCCATAAGTGGTTTGGATTTTTTGTTGGATGGTCTCTGCTATTTCCTCAGGCGACTTGGTAGGATATTTGAAAATGATATTTCCACTCTGAATATAGGTCTGAACGGCAGTAAAGCCCCATTGTTCGAAATGTTCGCGCAAAATGGCCATGGGCATCTTTTTTTGCCCCGCTACATTAATTCCCCGCAATAGTGCAATATATGTTTCCATTTATCTGGCGTTTCCAATGACTAAATATGCGCTAACCTAATACCCGAAAACATCCTTCATACTTAAGGTCTTCAATTCACCGAAAGTCTTCAGGTAATCCATATCAATCTGCTTTTGATCTCCCAAAACCATGAACGTATAGTGTCGATTTTTGACATATTCGGCTTGGAAGTCGATCAAGTCTTGAATACTGGCTTTTTGCAAACGCTCGTATAACAGCTTGTCGAGATCTTGATCCATGTCGAGGTCTTTCATTCGCTGCGCTTCCCAAAACAATTGCGTAGATGCGATACGACTACTTTCCAAACGTTTGAGTATAGATATCCTTGCATTTTCCATGGCAGCTTCTACCACTGGCATATCTTCTAGTATATTCATCAAATAAGGAATGGCGTCGGGTAACTTATCGGGCTGTGTGCCCAGGTAAGCCTGTAGGTAATGAGCCAGCTTCGTTTTCTTGGGAGCAGTGAAAATGGCATACGTACTGTAAGCCAAGGCTCGGGATTCCCGAATCTCTTGAAAGACGATGGAAGAAAGTCCATAACCGAAGTACTCATTGAACCATTCCCGCATCAGGGTTTCTTCCAAACTGAAATGAGGCGTTCCGCGGGAGACAAGCAGCACATCTGCCTGAATCTGTGGAAAATCGAGAAATAGCACCTCATTTTTGGTGGTAGGTAATTGTGGGTATTTTCTCGGAGGTGGCACCTTAAGCAACTGCTGCGGCACCTCATGGTGTTTTTCTAATAAAGGCAGGATACTATCAGGGCGATTTTGACCATAATAGTAAACTTGGTGTTCATAATGGCACAATTCTTTGATCTTCTGCACCAAAGTTTCTGCTTTCAAAGCCTGTAACTGTGCTTCACTTAAGCGATCGGTGAAAGCCGACAAGGCACCATGGCGAGCATAGTTTCCTAAGGCATCTCGGAGGATGAACTGCTTTTCTTTTTTCGCATTTTCCCGTTTTACTAGGATATCGGCGACTACATTTTGCAGGGTTTCGGGGTCTTCCTTCACCTGACTCAAAATGTGTTCAAATAATTGCAGACCCTCTGCAAAGGACTCCTCCAAGCCACTCAAAGTGACAAATGATCGCTCATCGTAACTGACGACATCAAATGATAAGCCCAAACGGAAAAACTCCCATTGCAAAGCCGCGGCTGAATATCGATTGGTCCCCAAATAGGGCAAGTAAATCAAGGCAATCGCAAGCAAAGGATCATTCACTTTGCCCATTTCGAAGATATAATCCAATCGGAAAAGTGCATTGTTTGGATTTTCTACATACGAAAAAGTTAGGCCATTGCTTAAAGTATCTTTCTTGATTTGCGTTTTAAAATCTGCAAATTTAGGCTCCAAACGTGGCGCAGCCTCTGCTAGAAAGGCTTGGCCAAAGCTAGATAAGGCATCACGATTGAGCTCCAAAGGGGTGATTTGAGGTTTTTCGACCTTGATCACGGATGGATCAGCCCCCTGCCTTTTATAGATTACAACGTAGTTGTCTGGACGTAATTTCTCGCGTACGAAATTAATGATATCTGCCTTGGTGATGGTTGTATTCCAATCGTTTAAATCTACGACTGTTTTCCACGGAACATCAAGAAGGCTGTCTCTTATACACATCTGACGCT
>CAJXUM010000157.1 GCA_913060855.1 uncultured Lewinella sp.
GAGATCAGCCTCGGTCTCGTGGGCTCGGAGATGTGTATAAGAGACAGCGCTTATAGGGATCTAACTTATCAACTGCTTTAGCCATCGCTAGCGTTTGTATCGAAGCTATTAAAAAAATAGATAAGACTGCTACCCAAAATCGGTAATCCCCTATTCTATCAAAGTTAGGGTACATTATTGCGTCTCGCAAATCGTCCGGGATTGTTATCAACTGTTGAGGACCAATTTCATAGCTCCTTCCTGCAATGTCGATGGTGTGGAGCTCAAAAAAATTAAACGAATAAGCTGCAATAACTGATATGACTAAGACCCAAAGAGAAGCTGGAAAATAGTGTAAGAGTCTGGATTGGATTTTAGGAATAATAATCAAAAGAACAATCCCCAACAGAGAAATGCCAAATATTATAGGATGAATATTCGGAATTTGAGTAACGATTTCTTTCAATAGCTCTATCGTGTTTTTGCCGATAGGATGAGTACCCATAGCTACATGAATCTGTGTAGAGAATATGATAATACCAATAGCTACCATAATACCCTGTATCACAGAGGATGGTATTATATCTGCTATTCGACCTAGTTTCAGTATTCCCAAAAGGATTTGTAGAACTCCAGCCATGCATATAGCAGCCAAAACATAATTGAGTGTTTGGTCTGATCCATCGTTGAGGGAGTAGCTAGCAGAAAGAATAACCGCAATGAGGCCTGCAGCTGGGCCATTGATAGCAAGGTGACTTCCTCTAAATGGAGTTGCAACAATTCCGCCAACAATTGCTGAAATTAAACCAGCAATTGGTGGTGCACCTGATGCGGCTGCTACACCTAAACCTAAAGGCAAGGCTACTAAAGAAACACTAATCGCAGCTAAGAAATCCGATTTCCAATGCGAGACAATTCCAATCCAGCCTTTCTTAGGTAATTCATGTAAATTCATCTTAAGTACTAATGTTTAGGGACTTAGAACTAAACGACCACCTACTTTCAGTAGGTGGTCGTTTACTGACAGACGACTAGAAGTCGTTCAATATTTTACTCAAAAAAAAAGTTGTCTTGAGATTTATCCGTAGGTCTTCTATGGTGCTCTAAATAGTCCTGAACCATTTCATCCGTTATGTTTCCGGTACTCCAGGCGCCATAACCCGTTGCCCATAAATGTTGCCCCCAATAGCGTTTCTTCAACTCGGGAAACTCTTTTTATAGTAGGCGGGAACTTCTTCCTTTGAACTGTTTTAATACCTCACTGATAGATAGTTTCGCAGCATACTCAATGTGCATGTGGATATGATCTTTACTGACTACTCCTTTAAGTATCTCTATCTCAAGGGACTAACAGTCTTGGATCAATAGATCCCTACAGCGCTCTTGAATATCTCCCTTTAATACTTGATAGCGATATTTTGTCACCCATACTATATGGCTCGTCAACAGCGTAACAATATGCGAGCCTCTACGGTATTTTTTCATGCCTCTTTTGGCATAAATTTATCAAAATCAAATTGGCCGCACTGAAGTGCGGGGTTTTAAACCCTTTTTTGAGACCAATAAATAACATACCCGTTCGGCTTGCTTTTTTGCGAAATCCCGTAAGTGAATTGCTAAAATAGATATAAATTACTACTTGATAAAAACTGGAAGATATTGATGTTGTTTTAAAGTAGATAGATGATTTATTTGCAAGCCATTAGAAAGGGGTAGGCACATGCAAATGTAGGCGGCATTGCAATTCTCCCGGTCGCATCGGCATATCCGATTTTTCCGTCTCTCAATATTCGAAACAATCCGTCAGAAACGTAATCCGGGCCATTATCAAACAAATATATTTCATAAAGTCTTTGTCCTTTTTGATTGATTCCAATCAAATCATAGCGGTCTTCTATCTTCTCCATCACGATACCAAAATTGATGATGGTGTCGCTGTAACTGTTGACATACTTGTTAAATGGGACAATTGTATCCCCCTTTTGATTTACATAACCGAAGGCTTCGCCCATTTCATATTCCGCTACTGAAAATCTGAATAGGGTGTCATTAGAGGGTGATTCTAATAGTTTAAAGGAGCCTTTATCATCTGTCTCTGCCTTTTATCCGGTTGAACAAGACCATAAGCAAAAGCATAGTAATATTAGTAGTAGTTTATTCATTGTTGTTTATTTTGAGAAGGCTTTTCTTTTAATGGGAGTTGTTTATCACCATCAGAGCATGTTACAAGTTCGTATTTTATCAATACAGCCTATCAAATGAAATTCCATTGAATCGATACACCCCACCTGGGTCCTCTCCCCCAAACAACAACTCACCTTGTTTCGTCTTGTAGATTGTCCAAATCAGATCACTTCTAATCCCGTCTTTTTCGGTAAAGTTTGTCCATTCGCCTGTGGCGGAATTAAATCGCCAAACCCCCGAATAAACGGTTCCGAACCACATATTTCCGGCATCGTCTTCTGCGATAGAGAAGATGCGATGAAGAGAATTCCCGTCGGTATCTTCTGGTCCAAGCTGGTGCAATTGGGTAAAATTGATCGTCGTATCTCCCTGGTATAGAAAAACACCAACGCCGTTGTCTCCGATCCAGAGCTGTCCCTTACTGTCTTCATATACTGCACGTATACCCATATTCTGTGGATTGTTCTTACGTCCCATCTCTTCCCTGCCAATGAGGGTAAAAGCTGCCGGTTCGGCAGCCCTAGATTCACCATTAAACCCAATTACGGCCTCCATCGTCCCAAACCAAATTGTGCCGTTTTGGCCTTTAATGACATCAGTCATCCAATTGTATAGCTGATTAGCATCTTCACTTTGTGGAACGGGAAACGCCTGGAAGGTAAATGCACCTCCATGATATCGATAAACGCCTGGTGGTCCTTCCGTTTCACCAAATCGTTCTATCTCTTTTTTGAACCAAAGATCATTAGCTGCACTTTCCCATTCACGCGCTGACTCAGCGGGCTTTAGGGCATGAGATGAGAATCGATTCCCGTCATAGCTGCAAAGTGCACCTCCAGCTTGAATCCAGATGATTCCATTCTCGTCTTCCTGTATTCTACTTGCCCCTTTGCCACACCAACCCTCTTCTTCATTAAAATAGGTAAAATTTGAGCCCTCCCCGTCTGGCAGGTGGGCATTGTACACCGCAACAAAACCTGTCCCGCCAAACCAAATATCTCCCCTACTGTCTTCTAAAATGGATCGTATTCCCTTTGAGGGTTTCAGCCAAGATGAGGTATCGATTTTAGTTTCGGTGGAGCCGGTAGCGGTAATCGCTTTTTGATCGATGTAATTTGATACGCTCCTATTATTACAAGAGAGGAACATTGAAATCACAATGCTTAGTGGAAGAAGGAATAGGTATGCTCGAGTTCTATTTGCTTTCATTTTTGTGTCCAAAGTTAGTTTTCACAGCTATTATCACGAAGCTTTATTTCTTCTAATGTATGCCATATCTCATGATCAAACGCTTTAGGGGAAAATCTACAGAAAATGATTGATTTCTTTTTTTGTTCACAATACTTTTTTTCGACAAGCACCTGTAAAGTCATAGCTTTTTGGGTAACAAAAGCATCAAATGTTTTGATCGTTCCTGTAAATTTGGAAACCTCAATAGTAGCCTCTTTTTTATGCATATCAGCTATCGCCTTGGGCGGCACTAGGTCTTTATTTTTGTTGACCACATTCGTTAATCCATCAAAATATATCTGCAAATTAGACTCCAATTCCGCTTCTGTTAGTTCGGTGGTAAGATTGACGTTCCAAGCGAAGACGTAAGACCAGAATTCCGGACTTTCCGGGTCTCTCCATCCTCTTGGGAAATGGGCCTCTTCAATTCCTTCATAAGGCAAATCCTTCGCAAAATTTAAGGGAAAAATGAAAATTTCTTTTCCCCAGGACTTATCCGTTTTCAACAGGTATAAGTTCTCTCTATCAATTTCTACCCCTAGTTGTTTTAACATCTGTATCCCATTTTCATTCTTAGGGTTTAATGCTAAAGATTGCTTATAATTTTTGATGGCTTCTGTTTTATTCCCAAGCGTCATCAATACCTCACCGTAACTATCATATGCATTGAAGGAATTGGGATGTGCTGCTAGGTTTAGCTTGAAAATGGCAGCTGCCTCTTTAGTATTATCCGCTTGCAGCAAATCATAACCGGCAAGATTCATTTCATTTTCATCTAGGGCGTAGCCATTATCATCTTTAACCTCTTCATAAAATGAGAGCCCTGCGGCGATGCCATCTTTCTTGATTACCGCCAACAACGAATGAGCGATAGATTGCTTCGGAAAGTCATAAGGTTTATCATACAAAATTCCACTAATAGCTTTACTCATGTCATAGAGCGGCGCACCACCCGTGTTGTTTAATAAAATAATGGAAGAACGATCCGATGGAATTCGAAGAATTAATGCATTAAAACCATTGATAACACCATCGTGGCTAATGGTCTTAATTTTGTCTTTGGTATTGCCTATCGACATCTCTCCAATCATCCACCCATAGCCATATTGTTGTCCCCACGCAGGTATGTGTTGATCAAATACCAAGTCCATATACTTTTTGGGTAGCAATTTTTCAGTGTATAAAGCCTGATCCCAGCGGTATAGATCTTCGACGGTTGAATATATGCCGCCGCCGGTATAGGCGAGTGACATATCTATGTAATTGGCGTTGACAAAAGTGCTGCCATTCTTGTAATACCCCGCTGCCCGATTTTTCAGCACGCTTCTAGCGCTGTCAAAGCCAGTATTAGTCATCTTGAGCGGCGTTAATATCTTTTCGTGTAAAATCTTCTCGTATGATTTCCCAGTTACCTCCTCTATAATGGCACCTAGTAAAGCATAAGCGGAATTGCTATAGCTAAATCTTTCTCCTGGTGTAAATTGAAGACTTGAGTCCGCAAATAGCTGGATGATTTCGGTGGGTTTGATGGGATTACGCATCACTTCTCTATAGTTGGTGAAGGACGTATAATTCGGGATCCCAGAAGTATGGGTAAGCAGGTGGTGAATATTTATTTGGTCTCCCTTTTCTTTAGGGTAAGCTGACAAATAGGTAGAAATGGGCACATCTAAGGCTAACTTATTCTCCGCCACCAATTGCACAATCAACATCGCTGTAAACTGTTTGGTCACCGAGGCTAATCGAAATTTCGTGTCGGTCTGATTGGGGATATCCCATTCCATATTAGCCCGTCCGAAGCCTTGCTTATAAATAACTTGGCCTTCCTCTGCTACTAGGACAGTTCCATTAAATTTGCCATACTCAGCATAGGTACTTACTAGTTTATTGATTTTATCGACCTGGATGGGATCAATAGCTGTAGTTATATTCTTTTCGGCACTTGCATTAGATTGTCCGCTACCAGGAATAACAAAGGCGGAAATGAACAGGAATAGACAGGTGAGTGAACGTAAATAGGATTTTTTCATTTATCATTTTTTCCAAAACTATGATAAAGCCCCTTAGTTGGGCTTAATCCTTTGTAAAATGATGTAAATGAAGTGTAAATGGTTTAACAAGCCGAGTGTAAACTACTGAAAAACAAGCATTTGATTTTATTCCACATCGTTTCGCAGCAATTTCTCATGTAAGGTGCACACGGGTGATCCAGGTTGGTTCGCGGACCAGTCACGAGGTGACTCTACTTGACTTTGCTGAAGCTTAGTCACTCCCTGGCTTTTCCTTGGCAACATGGGTACTCTACATGAGAAATTGCTGATCGTTTCGTATTTCAATCCAGGATTAATTCCCACTTCACATCCACCCCTCATCCTTAGGTCATCCATCATTTCCGTTCTTATGTCCTGCAAAACGATGGGCAAGGTTAAACCGCTTTTATGTTTGGGTACTGCTATTCTACCTTTTGTCCAGCTTTATCAATGTTAAACCAGTTGTCACTTTTCGGAATCGTATGCTCTTGGTCCTTTTCAAGCACACAATCCAAACTAACCTTTGCTTCTCCATTAGAAAAGGGGAATGCACAGGCAAATGTAGGTGGTATTACAATTTTCCCGGTCGAATCGGCATATCCAATTTTTCCGTCTTTCACTATTCTAAACAATCCGTCAGAAACGTAATCTGGGCCATTATCAAACGGATAGATTTCATAAAGTCTCTGTCCTTTTTGATTGATCCCAATCCACTCATAGCGGTCTTCAATTTTCTCCATTACGATACCAAAATCGATGATGGTATCGCTGTAACTGTTGACATACTTGTTGAATGGGATGATGGTATCTCCCTTTTGATTTACATAACCGAAGGCTTCTCCCATTTCATATTCCTCTACTGAAAACCTGAATAGGGTGTCATTAGCGGATGTTTCTAATCGCTCAGAGGGGCCTTTATCGTGTGTGTCTGCCTTTTGTCCGGTTGAACAAGATCCTAAGCAAAAGCCGAGTCCTATTAGTAGTAGTTTATTCATTGTTATTTCTTTTATTGGTACACCTTTATTCTTAAAACTTCCCCATTCTTCCAGATTACAGTTTACCTCTCTTTCAAGGAGTTGATCAGGATATTTACCATCCTCTGCTATTTAAAGGTATTGTTTTCTCTCTAAAAAACAGGAAACTTGACTAAGCCTCAAGCTGAAAAATAGGACAGTGCTAAGGCGACGACTAGTTTGGTAACAAGAGGAAGGAAGGACTATTAGGTGTCATAATATTTGGCAAATACGTCAAAGAGACCCAAATAAGCTCTAAGCCTTTTAGTATGGATTGTTTATATTTGGGTATCGGGGAAATTCCGGATTCAGACACAAAACGAAGGCCATCTATGAAAGCTCTAAAACAAATCATCAAGGGGATGATTGTCTTGCTAGTTTTCCAAATCCTCTTGAGTAGCTGTGGTGCGAAAGACACGACAGATCAAGGTGGTCTACTCGTGCTTCCAAATCGGGTTGATTTCAATTTTCACATCAAACCCTTGCTTTCTGACCGCTGCTTTAAATGCCATGGTCCCGATAACAATACCCGTGAGGCTAATCTGAGATTGGACGTAGCCGAAATAGCATTGAAGAAAAAATTAGAGACTGGAGGTTTGGCCTTCATCGCCGGCAAACCTCACAAAAGCCAAGCCTATCTCCGGATCATGAGTACCGATCCAGAACGTCAAATGCCACCTCCCGATGCTAAATTACCCCTAACAGCATACGAAAAGGCGCTTATTTTCAAATGGATTAAAGAAGGAGCCGAATACAAACCGCATTGGTCCTTTGTCCCGCCTGAAAAAGCCCGACTACCCAAACTGGAGCAACCAGCTTGGGCTAAAAATGAGATTGATCATTTTGTATCAGCAAAAATTTCGGAGAAGGGCTGGAGCCCCTCGCCCGAAGTAGACAAGGCCACCTGGCTTAGGCGAGTAAGTTTTGATCTAACGGGCCTTCCTCCCAGTTTAGAACACCTGGATAGTTTTCTCGCAGATGAGTCGCTAGATGCTTATGAAAAACAAGTGGATCGACTGCTGGCGTCTTCCGCCTATGGAGAGCGCATGGCTATTGATTGGCTCGATATCTCGCGATATGCCGATTCGCATGGTTATCAAGATGATGGTTACCGCTTTGTTTGGCCATGGCGGGATTGGGTGATTAGTACCTTCAATCGCAATATGCCCTATGATCAGTTTATCACCTGGCAATTAGCAGGCGATCTACTACCGAACGCTAGTCGAGAACAGCGCCTGGCCACCACCTTTCTACGCAATCATCGAATTAATTCCGAGGCTGGGATTGTTGGAGAAGAATATCGGGTCGAATATGTAGCTGATCGAACCAATACTTTAGGTACAGCCGTATTGGGCTTGACGCTAGAGTGCGCCCGCTGTCATGACCATAAATACGATCCCATTTCACAAAAAGATTATTACAGTTTATTCTCCTTTTTTAATAATGTGAACGAGTTGGGTGAAATCGCGAATGATGGAAACCCCGGCCCATTAATGATGCTTTCAGATGATGATGTAGAGGCTAAAATAGTGGGCTTGAAGGAAATGATTCGACGGCAAGAAACGCTACTTAAAAGTATACAAAAGCGAGCACCTAAAACAGTCCCTGTCGTTCCGCTAAACTTACAAAAAGACCTACTTAAGGCTTTGGTGATCCACTATGACTTTGAGCAAGTAGGCGCTAAGAAGTTGCCTAATCTCGCCCTGCCCAATAAGCCAGCCAAGTTGCAACGTAGCCCTTTACAAGTGGAAGGGCATTTTGGGAAAGGCTTACAAATTGGACAATATGATCGAGTGGTGGTTGGAGAAGTCGGCCAATTTGAACGTACAGATCCTTTTTCCGTCTCTCTTTGGATAAATCCCGTTCAAAAAGATGCCTACACGCCTGTTTGGGGAGATCCTAGCAATAAGAATAAGGATTTCAAAGGTTTTGGGCTGGTGTTGGATCATCAGCAAGTATCAGTACGATTTATTCATGCACTTCCACATAACCATATTCATGTCAGTTCTTTAGACACGGTGCCACTTCAGAAATGGTCCCATGTCGTCATGAGCTATGATGGGTCAAGCCGGGCAGCGGGCATAACGATTTACATCAATGGCAAGCGGGTTGAAAGGCAAATTAAGTATGATAACCTATACAAGGGAATGAAGCGAATCGGAATGGTACTGGGGGGAGGAACACCTTGGGGAACTTTCGATGGTGGGATTGTCGATGAATTTCGCGTTTACCAGCGGGAACTTAGCCCCTTGGAAGTTACTCACCTCTATCAGCCAGCAACGAGCCTTTCTGCCATCCCCAAAGCTATGCTAAGCGCGCATGAATTGCTGCATAGAAACTTGGATTATCAGAAAGGAAAGAAACAACTTAAGGAATTAAGAGTAAATCTTCATCAAGTCACCGACACCATTAAAGAGATTATGGTAATGGAAGAAATGGCGGAACCTCGGGCCACTTTCGTCCTGCAGCGAGGTGTTTATGATGCCCCTGGGGAAGAAGTGTCGCCTCGTTTGCCCCATTTTTTCGGGCAAAATGAGGAAGTGAATGGGCGGAAAGATCGGCGGGCTTTGGCTGCCTGGCTAATGGACCGGCAGCATCCGCTAACAGCCAGGGTGGCCGTTAATCGCCTGTGGAAACAATGCTTTGGGAGAGGTTTGGTTAAGAGTGGTATGGATTTTGGTAACCAAGGCATTTTGCCTTCTCATCCCAAACTATTGGATTGGCTAGCTGTCGATTTTATGGAATCAGACTGGAATATAAAAGCCTTGCTCAAGAAGATGGTATTGTCAGCTACGTATCGGCAAAACTCGCAGCTTTCAGAGACAGATCGAATAGACGATCCAGAAAATATTTTCCTTCGTAGAGGGCCTCGGTTTAGACTGAGTGCAGAAGCGATCAGAGACAATGCCTTGCAGAGCAGTGGCCTATTGGTCGATAAGATTGGAGGTGCTCCCGTTAAACCCTATCAACCGCCAGGGCTTTGGAAAGAACTCGCTCCGATCGGCAATCAACTTTCTCGTTACAAACAAGATCATGGAGACAACCTTTACAGGCGGAGCCTATACACCTGTCTCTTATACACA
>CAJXUM010000158.1 GCA_913060855.1 uncultured Lewinella sp.
GTTGATTTACAGAACTAAATAAAATTACCTTTTGTTTTTGGACGACCCATTTTGCTTGTAATTTCCCGCCTATTTGAAAGTTTTGCACCAAATCCTGCGATTAAATCCATGAAAATTCCGATCTTTTCGCCGTGTTTATGTGTTATAATTTTTTGCAGAAAGAAAATTCGCTCGTAAATAAAGAAAGCTATTCAGTTAGCGATTACAAAAATTAATTTTCGGCGAGTTCTTTGAAGGCTTGGAAACATTATCATTGATTTACTTTTGAAGTGTGTTTAAGTAGATCACCGCGCTATAATTCCTTAGAATATTAGGAAGGTACACACAAACAGATTTCACCCGAAATCAGAACACCAAACAGGAAGAATAATTTTTTGAAAATCCTGGTTCAAATGCATAATTCCCAATAACTTAATACCCGATTTCCTAGGATATTCACGCTCTTTTTTCAGCAGAATATTCTTTCACCTGAGTATATTGTACGGGTGAAGATGGGAAACGCTCTTCTTGTTTCTGCCTCGTTTTTTGCAAATATATGCCTGGTATCCATTGCTTTTGAACAGCAAGAGGAACAAATGGAAGTGTCCATAGTTCTGAGCAACAATGTATTGAATAGCGGATATTTAGCAGAATGTTTTCAAAACTTGATTTAATTGTAGACTTTTGTGGGCTGTTTCAGTGACGGCTGTACGATTATATTTAACAACTATTGCGACTATCACCCCGGTTATTTGGCAATAAATCCCGGTAAAATGACAGCAATATCAACTTATTTCAGACATGAAAAAAGGTAACACCATCATCGAAAGTATAGGTGATTATTTACCGCCAACAGTAGTTTCTTCTCAAGAAGTTCTGGATGGCTGTGTCAATAATCCAAGGTTTCCTTTAGAGCGTATTACAGGCATAAAGGAAAGAAGAATGGCTGGCGTGGATGAATTTGCACTTGATTTGGCTACTAATGCTATTCAAGCTTGCCTGGATCGTTCCAAATATGATGCGTCAGAAATTGATTTGGTTATCTGTTGTAATATTTCGCATTATGATCAACCGGATCGATATTCTTTTGAACCTTCCACTGCAGTTAAACTGCACAAACAGTTTGGTTTTGAGAATGCAGTAGTATTTGATATTTCAAATGCTTGTGCTGGGGTATTTACGGGCATCTATTTAGCGGATGCTTACCTGAAAGCCGGATCTGCAGCTCGCGTGTTGGTCGTTAGCGGAGAGTACATTACTCACTTAACAAAAACGGCGCAAAAGGAAATTGCTGATTTTAAGGATCCAAGAATGGCTTGCTTAACGCTAGGTGATTCTGGTGTAGCTTTAATCCTAGAACGATCAGAGCGAGATGATATCGGTTTTCATAAAATGGAAATGCTCACCTTGGGTGATCACAGTGGATTGTGTATCGCTAAGGAAACCGCTTTCAAGCACGGTGGGGCCATTATGATCACAGAGTCGGCAAAACTGGCTAGTGTAGCGGTAACGGAAGGCTCTAAGCAATTGGCCCGAATGATTACCGAAACGCCAGAAACTGAAGTCGATATTCTATTGACGCACCAAACTTCTAAATTGAGTATCCAAGCGGGGATACGAGAAGTAAATAGATTGCTAGACAAGCAAAAATTCTCCAACGAGAATACGATTAATAACTTGGCCGAAAGAGGGAATACTTCTTCCACTTCGCATTTCATAGCCGTGATGGATAACATCCGGAAGGGAACTTTTGAAAAAGGGCAAAACATACTATTTAGTGTTAATGCTTCTGGGGTAACTCTCGGCGCTTCCTTATACACCTTCGACGATCTTCCACAGCGATTACTCAATGGCAACGGAAAGAGCAATGGTAACGGGCACTTGCCACAGGCTAGTTTGAACGGCAATGGAGAAGCTGCTGCAGAAGATGCTCCGCTTAGGGTGGTGATTGATTCTATTGGCTTGGTCCCAGAGGGGAGCGAGATAAGAAAGGGTACTTTTGACTTGGCTAACCATGCGGCACAATCTTGTCTGGAGCAGTCGGGTATTAGTGGTAACGATGTGGATATTCTCCTATTTGCTGGCGTATATCGTGATGAGTTCATTTGTGAGCCAGCTATCGCCGCCTTGATTGCTGGAGATATCAAAATGAGATCAGACAACTATAAAAATTCTACCAATTCATTTGCACTAGATGTAATGAACGGGGCACTAGGGTTTTTAAACTCTATTGATGTAGGTTGTAACATGATCAATAGTGGCAAAGCCAAAAACGTATTGGTTTTAACTTCTGAAATAGAAAACAATAAAGAAACTTTCCCCGATAGGTTGATGGGATTGGAAGAGACTGCTTCTGGTGTTTTGTTGAGAAAAGCAGCAGAGGGAGAGCAGGGATTCAGTGAGATTGTTTTTGACAAGTATCCTGGCTATATTGATCAATTGGTGGTTACGAGTACTTGGTATGATGGGACGACTACCATTGAGAAGGCACAGGACGAAAAAATAGAGGATGCGTTTATAGACTGTATTTTGCAGACCATTGATAAGCACGATAATATCAAAGCACTGCTAAATGACGGTAAAATTACAAAGATTATTCCTCAGCAAATATCAGAAAGCTTTATCCTTAGGCTCAGCAAGGCAATGGGGCTTCCCAAAGACCTATTTGTAGATGCAACGCGTGATAATGATCTCTTTACTTCGTCCATTGGCTATGGGATGCAACAATTCAAAGACGAAGGCCATGGAAGAAAAGGAGATATTGCACTGATAATTGGTGTAGGATCTGGTGTTCAAGTAGGATGTGCTTTGTACCATTATTAATAGGGTGGGGCATGTAAATACATGCCTCAATAAGCACCCTGTAGGACTAAAAAAAATGTAAACGATGCTAACATTCTTAGGACTGATTGCACCTATCTTTTTTATTGTCGTAGGTCTGGAGTACCTCATCGGTAAAATGATGGGCAAAGAGATCTATCACTTCAGTGATGCTATCACTAACATGACGGCAGGTATGGCCGAACGACTTTTCGACTTTTTCTACGCCATTATCATGCTTTTTGTGTTCAAGTGGGTGTTTGACAACTTCGCTATTACTGAATTGCCACGTACACCATTAATGTGGTTCCTGTGTATGTTGCTCTACGATTTTCTTTACTATTGGTACCATCGAACCGGGCATGAAGCTAATTTCCTTTGGGCGGTGCATATCGTTCACCATCAAAGTGAGAATTACAATTTGACGGTAGGTTCACGCCAATCTGGTTTCCAAGCCATCGCACGGACGCTTTTCTTAAGTGTTTTGCCGATCGTAGGTTTTGTACCAGAGTTTGCTTGGACGGTATTCATTGTAGGGGGAACACACCAGTTCTTTTTGCACACCCAATTGATTGGCAAGCTAGGGTTCTTAGAATATATCTTCGTAACACCTTCTTCACACCGAGTACACCATGGTCGAAATGACCAATACCTCGATAAAAACTACGGCGGAATTTTCATCTGGTGGGACATGATTTTTGGTACTTACCAAAAAGAAGAGGATACCGTAAGGTATGGGATTACTACGGGGCTTCCCAGCAACAATATCTACTGGGCTTATTTCCATTATTGGGAGGATCTATTCAAGCAGGCCAAATCGATCAAAGGCATCAAAAATAAATTTAAGCTCTTTATCATGCGACCAGGCTGGACGCCATCGGGTATGCAGCCACCTGCAGAAGATAAGAATAACACGCTAGATCGGCCTTTGTACGACCCCAAAGCCCCTCTATCATTAGCTATTTATGTACTTATCCAAGTGTTTCTAGGTATGAGCTTGCTCAGTGCCATGTTAATCAAAAAGGGGAAAGTTACAGATGGTTATGAATCACTGATGTCTTTTTACACGGAGTTTATGCCGCTTGAAGAAGTGTTGACTTATACGGTTTTAGTAACAATGGCAACACTGACCGTTCCTGTATTGATTGAAAAGAAAAGATGGGCTTATCAAGTAGAGCATGTACGGCTCGCTTTAACGGCCATTGGCGTTCCTTTTATTTTAATGGGCTTAGAGGTAGGTGATCCAATAGGTAGCCTATTTGCGGGTGTGTTTTTGGCGTTTAGCGTGTGGTTATATAGGATGCGTCACAATTTTACCGGTAAGGGTAAGGATAGCCGGTCGAATTCAAGACTTGAAACTGTTCGTTCTTTTCTGTTTAAATAAATAGTACAATCCAGCGTTATGAATGTTACTTTTCAAAATGATAAGCCCAGTGAATTCTATATTGCACTGGGTAAAAGAGTTAGCAACTACTTCAAAGAGCACGAACAAAACCGGAAGGCTACACCACTGTATTGGGTTAAGATTACCAGCTTGTTGGTCATGTTTTTTGGCCTATACTCACTAGTTTATTTATTTCCACAACAATTTGCTGTAGTCCTTGGCGCTTATTTGGCAATGGGAGTTTTAATCGTTTCTATTTTGTTTGCGATCGGACACGATTCAGTTCACAACTCTGTTTCTTCCAACCAAAAGGTGAATTACTTTATGGGCTACATCTGGAATTTCTTCGGAATTAGTAGCTACTTCTGGCGTTTGAAGCACAATGTATCTCATCACGCTTTTACCAATATTCCTGGTAGTGATGGGGATTTAGATCAAACTAAGTTATTGCGTTTAAATCCAATGTCTCCTCGCACACCTATTCACCGCTACCAGCATTTATATGCGATGGCGATTTATAGCTTGCTAGGGCCATACATTATCTTTATTCGTGATTTCAAGCTACTAAAAGAGAAGAAATTTGGTAACATGATTATTGATAAGCACCCCACCAAGGAAGTGGTTATCATTATCATTAGTAAAATTTGGTTCTTATCGATGATGGTCATCGCTCCAGTACTCATAACCGGACTGTCTTGGGGGAGCATTTTAATTGCTACTTTAGGGATGATGTTCGTTGCTGGAATTTTTACCGCCATTGTTTCTTTCCCGGTGCACGTCACTTATGAAAGTGATTATGCTTTGCCCAATGATGATGGCGTAGTGGAAACGGACTTTATGACTCACCAAATTTTGACAACCGTTGATTATTCTGCCGAGAATAGATTTATTCACTGGTTCTTTGGCGGTATCAATACGCATGTGGTGCATCACATGTTTCCTGGGGTAAATCATATCCATTATTATGATTTGACTAAAATCGTAAGGGAAACGGCTGCAGAGTACAATATCAGGTATGTCAACAAGAGCTTCAGTACAGTGATGAGAGATCATCTGCTGTTTTTACGAGAACTAGGATTGAAAGACAACCCCACTAACCTCAATTTCGTATAGCACTATAAATCTTCCAGTTGACTCAACTGGAAGATTTATTTTTTTGCCTGTTTTGATCGGCCCCTTTTGCTGAACGAGCCCAAAATCCAGTAACTAAGTTGGATTTTTTTCTTTTTAGCTCACTGCAAGGAGCTTGTATCAAGAAACCACCTAATAAGTATGAGTATCAAATCATTCATCACCAAGCAAGTGGCTCGCTATTATGCGAAGAAGATACAAAAATGGCGAAACAACCCTTTTGAGTATCAGCAAGAAGTATTTGAATACAACCTCAGCGTAGGGAAAAAGACAGCCTATGGTAAAGACCATGGCTTGGATAAAGTCAATGACTATGAAGACTTTAAAAAAGCAATACCCCTGCGCGAATATGAGGCATATCGACCCTATATAGATCGGATCCTAGAAGGTGAAAAAGATGTCATGTGGCATGGCGTTCCGAAATATATGGCAAAGACATCTGGTACCACCTCTGGTATCAAATACATCCCAGTTTCGGAGGAAGGAATGCCGACCTTTATCAATGCGGGGCGGATCGCCCTGGCTATGTATGTGCATGAAACGGGGAATGCAAGTTGGGTCCATGGTGGATTGATTTTCATACAAGGTAGTCCAGAACTACAAGAAGTAAAAGGGGTGAAAGCTGGCCGTATGTCGGGTATCACCTATCATCATATCCCTTCTTATTTTCGCAAAAATCTAACGCCTACCTATGAAACCAATACCATCGAGGATTGGGAGGTGAAGGTGGATAAGATATGTGAAGAAACCCTGGCGAAAGACATGACGGTCATAGGCGGAATACCACCTTGGGTATTGATGTACTTTGAGCAATTGATCAAGAAAACAGGGAAGAAGACTGTCGGCGAAATCTTTCCCAATTTTCAAATTTATGTCTACGGAGGGGTCAACTTTACCCCTTATAAAGACCAATTCAGACAGGCTATTGGCCGCGATGTGGCCTATATCGAGACCTACAATGCTTCCGAAGGCTTTATTGCCTTCCAAGATGCGCAGTCGGTAGAAGGTATGTTGTTGAATGTGGATGGAGGGATCTTTTATGAATTTGTGCCTGCCGATGAGATTCACAATGAAAACCCAACCCGTCTGCGCCTGCAGGATGTAGAAGTAGGGCCGAATTACGCGATTATCCTCAATACCAACTCAGGCCTATGGGGATATATTATCGGTGATACAGTACGTTTTGTGTCGATCAACCCTTATCGTATTGTAGTGACTGGACGAACCAAGCATTTTATTTCTGCTTTTGGGGAACATGTCATTGGTGAAGAAGTAGAAGAAGCGATTCAAGAGGTGGCAGCTCAGGAAAGTGTAGGAGTTATCGAATTTACAGTAGCCCCTCAAGTAAACCCTGGAGCAGGCGAATTACCCTATCATGAATGGTTCGTTGAATTTGCGGAAGCTCCTGCTGATTTTAAAGGGTTTTCTAAAAAGGTAGATGATATTCTTTGCGAGAAAAATATTTACTATAAAGATCTGATCGAAGGAGCTATGCTTCAGCCCTTAATCATTCGATCTGTACCTAAAGACGGATTTCGGAATTACATGAAGTCGAAAGGTAAATTGGGTGGACAAAATAAAATGCCTCGACTGGCGAATGATCGAACCTACGCCAATGAATTGATCTCAGTCTTGGGATTAGAGGTGTAAATCAGAGAATGACTTGTAGAAGTCGAAAGGCCGCCATGGCCAAAGAAATTTAAAACGAAGGAATGAAACATATCGTGATAACCGGGACTTCAAGTGGCATAGGATTTGCTTCTGTGCGTTACCTGATCGATCGAGGATTTTTTGTCTTTGGTTGTGTCCGTACTACGCAGGATGCCGACATGCTGGCAAAGGCTTATCCCAAGCAATTTAAGCCTTTAGTATTCGACTTGATAGATGAAAATGCTATCAAGGAAAGTGCCGAAGAAGTCGAAGGCCACTTGAAGGGCGAAGCACTGTTTGGTTTGGTCAATAATGCTGCTGCGGTCGTATCTGGCCCTATTGCACATGTGACTAAGAAGGATATGCTGTATCAATTCGAAGTGAATACCTTCGGGCCGCTGAACCTGTGCCAGACTTATTTCCCATTGCTGAAGGGAAAAGAAGGACAGCAACCCGGTCGAATTGTCAATGTAACTTCACTATCAGGCGAAATTGCTATGCCATTTCTAGGTCCTTATTCTGCTTCTAAGCGAGCATTAATGAGTATGACACATACGCTCCGACGAGAGTTTTACCCTTACGGTGTAGATGTGATTGAGGTAGTACCTGGACGAGTGAAAACGGGGATTATCGAGAAATTATCGGATGCAAGTGATACGTACGATGGCACTGACTTCGAAGAGCCCATGCGTAAAAGAATGGAATCAGCGATGGAAATGAGAGAATTTGGACTTGAACCCGAAATAATCTCTGGCGCTATTCATACCGCATTGACGGCAAGCAACCCAAAGTATCGATATGTGAAGCCCGATTTGTATTTCAAGGGGTATCGATTGCCCACGATGTTGCCTGCCCGTATGATTGATCGGGTGTTAGGAAAACAAATGAGATTATTGCCTTCTTTTCTTCGTTCCAAATCATAAAATAAGATGAAACATATATTAATCACTGGGGTATCTTCTGGAATTGGCTATACTGCCGCCAAATACTTCATCGAAAAGGGGTATCATGTATTTGGGAGCGTTAGGAAAGAAGCGGATGCTGAGCGACTCAATAAAGAATTGGGAAAAGCGATTACGCCCTTATTATTCGATGTCGTAGATGAAGAAGCCATTGCCAAAGGGGTAGAAACGGCTCGACAACAGTTGGGACCAGGTGAAAACTTAGCGGGTTTAGTGGCCAATGCAGGTATCCATATTCCAGGCCCTATTTTGCACCTGAGCAGAGAGGATATGCGACATCAGTTTGAGGTAAATGTGTTTGGAAGCCTTGGCGTCATCCAGGCATTCATCCCCTTATTACGAAAAACGGACCAACAGGCAGCGGGTAGAATCATTCATGTAGGTTCTACATCAGGTGCTATTCCACTACCTTTCTCCGCTTTATATGCGGCCACTAAGAGTGCCATGCATAGCCTATGTGATACGCTTCGACGAGAATTGATGCTGTATGAAATAGATGTGATCGATATCTATGTAGGTCCAGTTAAGAATGAAATGGTATCTAAAGTGGCCATTTACAAGGAGCGCTACAAGGAAACCGATTACTACCATTCTATCTCTGCTCGCTTAGAAAATGCCTTAGAGAATACCATTCCTAAAGGGCTGAGCGAAAGAGAAGTAGCTGTTGTTCTTTTTGAGAATATTGAAAAAACAAAACCTAAACACCGTTTTGCGGTGAATAAGGACTGGTTTAATACCTGGTTTTTGCCCAATTTACTCCCAATTCGTTTATTGGATAAAATCTTGGCCAAGAAACTACAATTGAGACCAGAAGATTTCGAAGCTAATAAGTCGAAGTAGAATTTCCTGTCCTTGGACACTGGGAAACAGTAGTTGATGATTAGTTTTTCAGGCAGGATTAATGTGAACGGGTTGCGAATTGCGTGTTACCAACACCCCAACTCGCAACCCGTCAACTCGCAACACCTCAACCGCCTACCTCAAAGCAGCCAAAATCTCCGCAGGTTCCGCCCGTCGTCGATATTCAGCATCCAAAAAGGCATAAGTGATAGTACCATCTGCTGCAATCACATAAGTAGCCGCCAAGGGGAGTTCATCACTATCATTACCATTATAATCTTCCAGCGAAAAATTCTTTTTATAGACCGTTGCTACCTCGTCGGTTAGTTTGAATACGATGCCATATTGGTGAGCTACTTGCAAATGCTCATCGGTTAATACCTCAAAAGCCAACTCGTTTTTTTCTTGAGTAGACAGCGACTTATCTGGCAATTCGGGTGTGAGGGCGAGCAAGTGCGCGCCTGCTGCCTGGAAGTCCGGCAAAGCGGCTTGCAAATGGCGTAGCGTCAAGTTGCAATAGGGGCACCAGCCACCACGATACCAGGTCAATACCACAGGCCCTTTCGCCAAGTAGTCAGAAAGCTGAACGGCCTCGCCTTTTGCATTTTTAAGATTGAAATGTGGTGCTTGATCTCCCACCTGCTTGGCAGTAGTTACAATGCCGCTATTTTCCACACTATCAATTCCTGTCTCTTATACACATCTCCGAGCCCACGAGACCGAGGCTGATCTC
>CAJXUM010000159.1 GCA_913060855.1 uncultured Lewinella sp.
AGCGTCAGATGTGTATAAGAGACAGCCCTATCCGTAGGGTCTCCGATCAGCTGCCCAGCGGAAAGACTTGCCCATTCGTAAGCTAAGTCATGGTTTTGGCTAGCTAGCGAAGCGCTAGCATCCAAGCCCAAGGTCATGCTATCGCAACTAAAAGCTAAATCAGCCAACCCCACTATATCAGCAATCGGAGCATCCTGGTCCAAACTAATAATGACACTGTCTCTACTGCTACATTGATTCGTGGGATCATCCACGGTTAAGTAATACACTCCAGCTTGGTTGACGCTAGGGTTTAATTGATTGGTAGCAGATATAAAATTTCCATCGTTGGTAGACCAAATAAAATTGAACTGCCCGCTGTTGCTTGTGGCGACTCCATTTAAGCGTACACTGCTAGCCGCACAACTTATATTGGCATCCGGACCAGCATTCGCAATAGGTGCATTTTCATCTCGCAATATGATGACAGAATCCGTTGCCACACATTGATTTAAGGTATTGGTTACAGCCAGGATAAAGGTATCTGGACTAAAAATGGTCGGGCTTAAAGTCGTGGCATTCTCGATCGTACTTCCATTTAAGGCCGTCCACTGATAGGTCCGGTTGAGTGAATCTGCTAAGCCTTGTAAAGCCATATTGGGAGCAGTACACACTAAGGTTTCCATCGCCCCGGCTTCTACCTGCGGAGCTAGCGTATCCGTACCCACACTAACAATAAAACTATTCTGACAACCACTATTCGTGTCCTCTACCGAAAACCGAAAGCGTCCGCTATTTTCCACCCGGTAATCCAACACCGTTTCACAGGTACCTGGAATTACCTGATTACTATTATCCAATTCACACCATTCGAACGTAAAGGTCCCCGCAATTGGTAAGGTTCCTATCAGTGTAATACTTGTGTCTCCACAGTTCAATAAAGTATCAGGGAAAGGTAGCAAGGTAGGTATGGCCGTACTTTGTGTCACCAGCACCGTATCTCTGCTAAGGCAACCACTTTGGCTATCTCGTACTGTTAAAAAATACAATCCTGGACAGGTCGCGATGGGACTTGTGGTTTCTGATCCCTGCAAACACCCGGCATTTTGGTCGCTCGTCCATTCATAACTAATCGTATTTCCAGTCGCAGAGCCTGTTCCGTCTAGCACTACCAGGTTCGACTGACAGGTTAATTCTAAGTCGGGCCCCGCATCAGCTACAGGTGGAATACTAGTTTGGTCCACTATCACTTCATCTAGGGCCGTACACCCACTGGCATTATCCGTCACTAAAAGAGAATAGGTACCTGCTTGGTCGGCCATGAACAAAAGCGATTGTCCGACAACATTCCCCGCCTGATCGGCCCATTCGTATGCTATGCTTGCCCCTTGGCTGGACATCATACTCCCTAAGGTCACGCTCAGGCTATCACAACTCAAAAAGCGATCGGGACCAGCTGCCGCTATTGGCGGAGCTGTCTGATCCAGTACCACCACTTCTAAGGTAGAAGTAAATCCTATGGTATCGGTCACACTTAATATATAGGTCCCCGCCTGATCAACGGCTATACTTAAACTATCTGTGTCACCAATAAAATTCCCCCCCAATGTACTCCACTGCACTACACAATCCACACAATCATCGCAAAATAGCGCGTCAATTGCAAGTGTATCCACGATACAATTAAGTGCTAAAGTATCGGGTCCTTGCAAACTAATACAAGGCACACAATCTTGCTCTGTCACTTCAACCACGTCAATATCAATACAACCATTATCTAAGTCGAGAATTTCCAATTGATAGGTGCCGATGGTGTCTATTCGGACAGTTCCAGTAGTAGCTCCAGCAATAATGCCAGGCCCTGTCCATTGGTATTGATAATTGCCTGTTGTTGGGGTCACGATGGATTCCAGGTCAAATTCTGTCGCTAGGCAGGGGAAAAGTTGGTTTCCGAAACTAATCTGCGGTACATTTTCATCGATGCGAATTTGTACAATATCTGTATTCGTGCAAAAATTACTCGTATCGGTCACTTCTAATATATAGGTGCCCGCCATACCGACAGTGGTCAACAAATTTGAATCCACCACCTCAGCTGTACTAAAATTGGACCAGAGGTATTTAAAAGGTCCATTAATAGATGAACCTGCTCCATCTAATGCTATAAGAGGCATTGTACAGGTGATCGTGTCAGATACTCCTGCTTCAGCTAAAGGTCGGATGGTATCCAATACAACGGTAACCGTTTGGGTATCACTGATCATCACCTCCGTATTGGTGACGACTAAACTATAATCCCCTGGACAATTCACAGTTATCAAGGGACTAGACTGTCCTTCCAAAATACAGCTAGGACCGGGTGGAATCCATTCGAAAGTAAGATTAGATCCTTGGCTTGAGCCCTGAGCATCAATCACAACGGAAGTAGTCGCACAATTCAGGCTATCTGGTGCTGCAATGATAATTTGGGGTCCGCAATTTTCTATGACTTCAATGGTACGCTGATCGGTACAAGTTCCATCCAAATTGGTCACTGTAAATGTATAAAGGCCAGCTTCTTCTACTCCGATGACATTATTTGTCCCGGGAAGTGGATTCCCTGCAAATGCCCAACTATAATTCCCGAAGGAGGAAGCAGAAGCATCTAAAATAGCTTGTCCTGTTTCACAATTCACCATGGCCGTATCGGCTAGTATGGCCACTGGGACAATGGGACTTACCGTCACCTGCATTGTGTCTGTATTGATGCAACCGGTAAGCTGGTTTGTAATTTGTAAAATGTAGTCCCCTGGACAAGTTATTACCACCTCTAAACTATCCTGCGCACCTTCCAAGCAAGGGCCTGTCCATTGTATAAATGCATCCGTTATAGCTAAATTCGTTCTCCCCAATAAAATAATGGAATCGGTATCGCAGAAGAATTCTACATTTTCACCCGCATCAACAAAAGGCAAATCATCAAGTAAGCTAATCACGACCGTACTAGAATCCGTACAGCCCGTTACCGTATTTTCTATAATCAGTCGATAAATACCAGCTTCAGTCACCGTCAAGGTGGGGTCGGTATTGAGCGCAGGTAATGACCCTTGCAAGGCTCTCCACTGATAATCAAAGTCGGGGCCGGTCGCATTTCCGCCACCGCCAAGAATAAAGCTGGTGGTGGCACAATTTAGACTGGTATCTCGACCTAGATTCACTATCGGCAAATCAACATCATCCATCACCAAGACAGTAGTCGTATCCGTACAAAGGCTAAGCTGATCTTGCACAATCAATTGGTAAGTACCCGCTTGATCAACAGTCGCCACCATATCCGCTTGACCACTAACCATTCCTGGTCCATCCCAGGCAAAACCCAAGCCCATACTCGGACTAGAACCTACGCCTGTTAGATCAACTGTTGTGTTTTGACAAGTTAAGTCAGCAGGCGGGGCAATAGCGGCTACGGGTTTCGCTAACTCCTCTGTCACAATTACACTATCTAATGTAGTACATAAGTTATCTGTATTGGTCACCTCTAGGTAGTAGGTGCCAGGACAATCCACTTGTATATCAGCTTGATCATTGGCGGTGAGTATACACGGTCCTTGCCAATTGTAACTGAAATTCGCACCGCCAGAAGAGCCAGCACTGGTCAAAGTTCCCTCATTCACCTCACAATTGATCGTGAAACCAGTACCCGCTTCCGCCACAGGCAAGTCTACATCCTGTTCTACCAAAACACTTATCGTATCCGTGCAACGCGTAAAGGTGTCCAGTACTATCAGGGAATAAGAAGTAGCGATATTGACAATGACATCAGTCCCTACCGAGTCAGCCACAAAGCCTCCCCCTTCACTCCGCCAGTTGTATTGAATATCTCTACCGACACTGGCATTCGCACCAATCGAAAGGCTGGTAGTAGGCGCATCACAGGTTAATCTAGCAGGCGGCTCTATTTCCGCCAGTATATTGGTAATGGTATCTCTTATTTCAACCGTCACGGAATCTCGACAGGCCGTTTGTTGATTGGTAATGACCAACTCATAATTCCCCGTTGCATCAATTACGGGTAAGGCCGTTCCTTGTCCATTGACAATATTCCCGCCATTCGAAACCCGCCATAATAATTCAAAGTTTATTCCTTGATCAGAAGCAGTCGCATCTAAGGTTTGTTCTGTTATCTCACAATTGAGTAAAATAGGCTGCGCAATTTCTATCTGTGGTAAAATGGTGTCCTGGTCAACGGTGGTAGTGGAGGTGGTAGTACAACCATTGCTGCCATTGGTTACACGAAGTGTATATTGGCCAGGCGTATCGATCTCAAAATTTGGCCCGTTAGCGGCAGGGATCGTATCGCTATTCTCATCTATCCAAAAATAAAGAAACTCGGCACCGATAGAGGTAGTCGCCCCTCCCAAATCTATCCGCTGTACCTCACAGGTTAATAGGGTATCCGGACCTGCATCGGCTATCGGTAGAGCGGTATCTGTTCCCACTAATACATCTGCTGGCGTTTCACAACCATTATCTTCATTGGTAACGGTTAAGGTATAGGTCCCGGCGGTATTTACCATTGCGGTAGCGCCCGTATTATCACCCACGATCTGCCCATCTGCAGTTGCCCAGAGATAAGTAAATATTGGACCACTAGAAGAAGTTGGACCACCAATACTTTGCAGGGGTAAACTACAACTAAGGTCTATAGGAGGGCCGGCATCGGCGATGGGGAATATTCGATCTTCAAAAACGATAATGGTATCGCTTTCTACACAAGTTTTGCTGGCCTCCGATCGACTAATCGCCAAGACTACGGTATCGGCAGCACTGACCGTTAATAAAGGAGAGCCACCTAGTACATTCGCGTCCAAATCTTGCCAACTAAAGGCCAAGTCTCCTACTGGACTAGAATTAGAAGCATCCAGCGTGACTCCATTGTTGCGACAATCGATGGTATCTGGTATCGGAAGATCGATAGCGAGATCCAAAACCCTCAAATTCAAGTTGACAATGCTATCACAATTGCGAGTCGAAGCCAATCGGACCTGGTAATTACCCGTACTATTAAATGAGGTATCCCCTACCGCATAGGCTTCTCCTGGGCAGATTAATTCATCCAAATTCGTAATAATCGGCTGCAATACTTCGAGATCCAAATTGATCACACTATCACACCCGATTACTGTTTGTAAGGTATCAATATAACTGCCTTGTACCCGATAAGCATTGGTGCCGACCAGAAAAGAATCTCCTTCACAGATCGTGATATTCAAATCTTCGATAATGGTATTGATTACCGTGAGGTCCAAATCCACAATACTATCACAACCTGCAAAACTCTGCAGATCAATGATATAATTACCGGTATCATAAATGACACTATCCCCTACCATGACGCTATCCCCCTGACATATCTGTTCTATTAAGAAGACAGTATCTGGAGGCGCTTCGATTTGTATATTGATGCAGTTATCACTCAAGTTTGCACAGAAAAGTGGGAAGAAACTATTGAGATTCGCATTCAAACTATCAATGGTCATATTGCCAATCGTCAAGGCCAAACTATCCACCTGTGAAGCTCGATAGGATAAACCACAGATTTGATATTGCCCGGCGGGAAAAGACTGTAAATCTGGCAAGGTGTCATAATCGATAATCAAGCTATCTCTTGCCAACAGATAAGTGTAATCATATTCAGCTGTATCGGCTACACCTGCACTAAAAAAGGGGGCTGGATCGATCAAAAGTGAGGTATCTCCTTCACAAGCCAAAAGATCGGGCGCCCGCAATTCTCCCCCGATGCCAAAACAACAATCCACCCCGCGGCTATCACAGAAAATGAGTCGGGCGAAGAGTATTGCCCCATCATTGAAGGGGGAAGTATTATTATCAAAATTGAAAGTCCAATCGCCATTTACGGCTCCTGAATTAAAATCCTCTAAATCTCCATTAGAAGGGTAATAGGAACCATCATATAAGAAGAAAACGCCAAAATCTGTTGCTTGTCCATTGTCCCAGCGATCCAAGTAGCCACTATCGGGCATAGCTGTTTCAAAACTGGGAACGAATGTAATATCCCAAGTACTACCAAAGGTTGATCCATTTTGCCCCGTATTAGGGCCAATTAGATCGACAGTCTGCCCGTCTGGTGAGGTAAGCGAAAGCTCGAAGTACTCAACAAAGGTGTGCTTGAATTTGAGTTCAATACCGCAAAGACCCTGTGCGGGATCCGCCAGGTTATCATTTACAAAATCGGCAATCGTTAAAGTGAAGTCTCCCGTTGTATTCGGGGCAATTAGGATAGTATCGGTCAAGCCACAGCTTTGGCCGATCGCCAAGAAAGGGAGGATTATGATATGCCATAAGATTATTATACGTCGCATAGGGATCGTATAGTGTGTTTTTGGGATGCGTTCTACTATAAAGAATTTAGAACGGCATAAATTACTTAGTCTTTGCACAAAGGTAAACAATTAACGTGCCGAAGGAATGAGACACAAATAAAAAATACAACTATGCTTTATCTTTTTCCATCAAGCTACGTTACCAAAAACCTCATGTAGCTTGGCTATACTCGGCTTTTAGTGCCTTGCCTGATGAAAAAATATTTTGCCTACTTGTCTCTTTTACTTATCCCTCATTCCTAAAAGAGGATTCGGTTTGTTAAATCCACCAGAAATGGGGTTTGAAATCATAGCAGAAGAGGGCACTCACTGAAACCTTAAACTGTAATATCCCTGACAGCTTTTGGTTAACAAAACGTGAAAATAGCCGGACTTACTCACCTTTTCTTGATATACGCGTTCTCTAAGTATAAAAGATAACGGTAACACGCCATCACCTAGTACTTTCAATACAACTTTCAATAATTCCCTAACACTGAATTTGTAGAATAATTATCTTTGTTGAAAATAATCTTATTATGAAAAAAGTTTTGCTATTAGCTTTTTTAAGTTCTGCGCTTATTATAGGCCTCAGTCAAGAAGCATTTGGTCAACGTACCAGCAAGCGATCCTCCTCTACAGATGAGTATTTCGATGAAAGCGGTGGATTCAAACATCGTCTTTGGTATGGTAGTCACCTTACCTTAGGATTTCAGGGCAACTCTTTCCAAAGTACCTTCCAGGCAGGTCTTGCACCGATGATTGGTTATAAGCTCATTGAATCGCTTTCTGTTGGACCTCGTGGGTCTGTGACTTACTTTAGTTACCGACTAAATCAAGGCGGTGGAAATGTGGAAAAGCTAAACACGACATCCTGGTCCGTTGGGGCTTTCGCACGTTTTCGTCCGGTAGAAACCTTCTTCGGACAGGTAGAAGCTAATCTTGTGAATGAACCCAATAACATCATTTGGAATAATGTGACACAAGAATTAGATGTGACGCGCCGAGAACGATCGGCTATCAATATAGGTTTGGGCTATACCAGTAGTAGTGGAGGTCCTATTGCCTTTGAAGCCTTGATCTTATATAATATCAACCCTCCTAGTAACGATATTACTTCTCCATTGGATTATCGTTTTGGATTGACGTATAACTTCTAGTAGGTTACGTTGTTAGACTTCAGAAGTTTCCCAAGATAAGGCTGGGAAACTTCTGAAGTCTAAGCCCAAATCTTAGAAACTGACGGACAGTCCCAATAGATAATTTATCCCAGCCTGGGGATAAAAGCCTTGATCTACCAAGGTATCGTTCCCAAACTGATAGCGGTAAGACCAAGCATTAGTCTCGTAGAGATTATCGGTTATATTTCGCACCAAGAGGCGAAGCGAAATATCCTTCAAGTCCTTCGTTTGCACGCTGTATCTCACACCAATGTCACTGAAGAAATAAGGATCTAGTGCATTGCTTTTATCGCCACTATTATCGATGTACTGTCGACCTACGTATTTCCCCGTCAAGTTGAAGGTCAATTGCTGACGCGCTTCCTGCACCGCTTCCCAACTCAAATCCGCACCGCTAATCACTGAAGGAGAAAAAGCCAAAGTGGTATTCTCTCGCACGATCGCTTGTTGCCCCAACCAGTTGAAGTTTTCATCGTATTGGTCAATAAATTCCGTAAAGGATTTCACCTTATTATCACTAAAAGTAGCATTGAGATCCAATCGGACCTGCTTACTTAAGGCTATCCCTGCGACTAACTCTAGTCCAGCTCGGTAACTATTATCCACATTCACCCGAACGTATTCTCCTACGTCATTGATCTGGCCATTGAGGACCAACTGATCCTGGTAAGACATGTAGTAAAGATTAGCGCCAAAGGCGGTCTTTTGGTTCTGCCATTTATACCCCAATTCCGTATTATACAAACGTTCTGGTTTCGGTACAACACTGATTGGATTTTCCGTATAATCGTTGCGATTGGGCTCGCGGTTGGCGACGGCAAAGGACAAGTACATTTCCGATTTTGGATTGGGTTGGTACCAGATTCCTGCCTTTGGATTGAAAAAATTCAAGTTAGCATCCTGCGTAACATTTTCCAATTGATCATTGAAACCCAAAAAAGTATAATCTACAGCTCGATACTGTAAATCTACATAAGCGTTGAGTCCTTCCGCCAATTCATAGTTGAGCTTGGCGTAAATATTGAAGTCATTTTTCGTAGCATCATTTTCGTAGTAGCGATCTCCCCATTCACTTTCCGAGGCAAATCGAGCCCAAATGACTTCTCCAAAGTGTAGTCCTTCATAGATGTTGTACCCTCCACCGAGGGTCGTGGTCGCCTTCTTATCCGTGCTTTGGTGTTGGAGGGTAAATATTCCACCGTAGAAGTCATTATCTAACCAGCGGCGTTGAATCAAATCTGATGCGTCAATAGTTTCTCCTCCGATCTCTACCGGACTAAGGCTATAAGAAGCCATATTGGCATCCCCCTCATAGTTTTCAAAAAAGCCACTTCCCTTTGTATAATGCAAGGCCCAACTCAATTGCCAATTGGGGTTTAACTCGCTATCATACAGTAATTGATAATGCGTTTGCCGGTAGTTATCGACCTCATTTTCATAAGGCTCACCTTCTTTAGCTGTCCCTGCTGAATTGAAGGTTCGCATTTCGGGGTCATCCACAAAGGAAGCCGGGATACCATTCCAGGCTTGGTAGGTAATTTCATGCCCCGAAAACAGGTTGAAACGCAATGAGCTCCGTTTGCCAATGTAAGCCCCTGATAAATAGTAGGAATTCAAATCCGCCGAGCCTCGGTCCACATAGCCATCCGAAGTGATTCGTGACAAGCGGCCATCCAGGGTAAACTTATTATTGAGTAATCCCGAGCCGAAGGTGACATTACGTCGGAAAGTATTGAAAGATCCTGTTCCTAAATTGACATTGCCGTAGGCTTCCTCGTGCAACTTGGCTGTATTCATGTTAATAGAAGCGCCAAAGGCCCCGGCTCCATTGGTAGAAGAACCTACGCCGCGTTGTATTTGCACATCATTGGCAGAGGTCATAAAATCGGGTAAATTCACCCAAAAAGCTGTCTCTTATACACATCTGACGCTGCCGACGAAGAGGATAGTGTAGA
>CAJXUM010000160.1 GCA_913060855.1 uncultured Lewinella sp.
CTATTAGAGCAATAGGTCATCACCAAAAGACCATGAAGAAACGGCTCGGACAATTTTATCGCTTTCTTTTTCAGACGCATCGCAAAAAGACATTCGTGGCTTTAGGCCTACTGCTATTGTGGTACATTTTCTGTCTTCCACGCCCACTCTTTGATACGCCAACCAGTATGGTCCTCGAAGATCAAAATGGGCAACTGCTGGGCGCGCGTATAGCACAGGATGGTCAATGGCGATTCCCCGCAGCTGATAGTCTACCGGAAAAATTTGTAAAAGCACTCTTGGAATTTGAAGATCGCCGCTTTTATAGGCATTGGGGGATTGATCCCAAGAGTATTGCCAGAGCCATTGTGCAAAATGTCAGAAATAGGGAAGTTGTCAGTGGCGGAAGTACTATTAGCATGCAGGTCATCCGCATGGCACGAGGGAGAAAACGTCGCACCATTCCCCAGAAGCTGATTGAGATGGTGATTGCTACCCGCCTAGAGTTGGGGTATAGTAAAGATAAGATTCTCCAAACCTACGCGACTAATGCGCCATTTGGAGGTAATGTAGTGGGCTTAGAAACGGCTTCGTGGCGTTACTTTGGCAAAAAACCACAGCTGCTCTCTTGGGCGGAGGCGGCTATGCTGGCTGTATTACCCAATAGTCCTGCCTTGATTCATCCCAATAGAAATAGACAAGCCCTTCTGGATAAAAGGAACCGACTGCTTCACCGCCTTTTAGTGCATGAACACCTAGATAGCCTAAGCTATGAATTGGCTCTGGAAGAAGAACTGCCTGATAAACCCCTACCCCTACCCCGTCTCGCTCCTCACCTACTTGATCGTGCCTATAGCGAACTGATTGCTACCCAACAATTAAAAGTGGCACGGGTCACTACCTCTTTGGATGCCTTTCTCCAACAAAAAGTAGCGGCTATAGTCGATCAGCATCATATCAATTTGCGAGGAAATGGGATTCACAATGCGGCAGTATTGGTCATCGATGTCCAGACAGGGGAAGTGAAAGCCTATATAGGAAATGTAGCCGATGCCGGAGAAGATCATGGCCAGGCCGTTGATATTATCAAGGCACCGAGGAGTACGGGCAGTTTACTCAAACCCATTCTCTATGCCCTAAGCATGCAGGAAGGACTTATCTTACCTGAAAGCCTCCTATCTGATATCCCAACTAGGATGAGTGGCTATCAACCCGAAAATTTTCACGAAAAATACGATGGAGCAGTCACGGCCAAAAGGGCTTTGATTCGCTCACTCAATATTCCCATTGTTCGGCTACTTCAATCTTATGGCTTGGAGAAGTTCCATTATGAATTACAAGCACTTGGGCTAAAGGGTATCGACCAATCAGCGGTACACTATGGACTGCCTTTGGTACTGGGCGGGGCAGAATCTAGCCTGTGGGAAACGACCAATATGTACGCTTGTTTGGCTCGGATGTTAGGAAACGCCTATAGGCACGATGGTCAATATGATCGGGCAGATTTCCGGCCCCCTACCTATCTCAAAGCTGAGCCTATTTCTCCCTCAACCCTACAAAAAGATCCGTCACGTATTGGCGCTGCAGCCACCTGGTTTACCTTCGAGGCGATGAAGGCAGTAGAACGCCCCAACTCTGAAGGAGAATGGAAGCGCTTTGGGTCCAATCAGCGAATTGCGTGGAAAACAGGCACCAGTTTCGGATTTCGAGATGCTTGGGCCATCGGCGTAGATCGACGATATGCGATCGGTGTATGGGTAGGTAATGCCGATGGAGAAGGGCGCCCCAATTTAGTCGGAGTACAAGCAGCAGCGCCCATTTTGTTTGATGTTTTCCATCTTATCAACTCCTTAAATCCTTCTGATGAAGGATGGTTTGATCCGCCGTATCATGATATGCTGGATATAGCTGTATGTCAAAATAGTGGCTACCGAGCTGGCCCTCATTGCCCCCGGGATACGATATTGGCTCCAGCTAGCGGCTTGAATGCCAAGATGTGTCCTTATCATCAGTTGTTACACCTGGATACAAGTGAAAAATGGCAAGTCAATACTAGCTGTGAAACACCTGATCAAATTCAACACCGCCCTTGGTTTACTCTGCCTCCGCTTGAGGCATTTTATTACAAGAAAAAAAATCCGAACTACCTTGAAGCCCCACCTTTCCGAACTGATTGCCAAAGTGGAGAAGCGCAATCGGTCATGCAATTAATTTATCCCAAGTATGCCACCCGAATTTATGTCCCCTTGGATTTGAATGGGGAGTTATCTCGAACTGTCTTTGAAGTGGCCCATCGACAAAATGATGTGATTATTCATTGGCACCTCGATAACGAATACCTGAAGAGCACTCAGCATTTCCATAGCTTGGAGGTTAATCCCGGCGAAGGGCAGCATCTTCTTACGCTCGTGGACGAGTTTGGTAACCGATTAGAGCAGGCTTTTGAAGTCATCAAGAAGGATTAGTTAAGCGGCTTTCTAGTGCTGGCAGGAAGCAAGATCGCCGTCAAAAGGAAATTTAAAAGCCATCTTAAAGCTCAGTTTGGTTTGCTTATCAAAAATAATTCTCAAATTTGCCCTAACTAATATAATCTCTCGATGTATTTAAGAATCATCCCAATAACCCTACTCTGCCTTCTATTCTCTTATCTCGGACATACGCAGGGAAGTCCTTTACCCCTCGATAACGACGCCTATCATATCCTAGATCGGCTAGAATTAAAATCTGGCTTAAATACAGGTTTTCATAGCACAGTTAAGCCCTATACCCGGGGTGATGCTACCCAATTTGCCATGCATATTGACACCTCTCGACAATTTGGTATGACGGTCAATGATCGGCTAGACTTGTACTATATATTCAAAGACAATAACGAATGGTTGGTTTGTCCCAGCTTTCCGACCCGAATAGGTGGGTATAAAGAAAGAATTGACCCTGAAACCAGCCTGACACAAGTAGAAGCCTGCCAAGAAAATGCCCGCTATACAATGAGTCGAAAGCCGATTCTCAAGACCTTCTACAAAACGCCGGCTAATTTATACGAAGTCAATGACAAATACTTCCACCTACGCGTCAATCCCCTATTGAATTTTAATATCTCTAATGCCGCGGATGATACGCAACCTATTTTTCTCAATCAGCGTGGTGTCTCTATCCGAGGAGGGATTGATGATCGGCTTTATTTCATGGCCAATCTGCTCGAATCACAAGCGAGGTTTCCCGATTATGTGACCGACTACATCAAACAGAATTCGGTCCTACCCGGTTTTGGCTTATTAAAAACCTATAGAAGTAATTTGTTTGATATAGAAAATGGGTATGACTTTTTGAACGGACAAGGGGTTTTAGGCTTCAATGTCACGCGACATGTGGGCATGCAATTTGGCTATGGGACTAATTTTATCGGGAACGGATACCGATCACTAATCCTCTCCAATTTCGGAAATAACTACCTCTACCTCAAGACAAATTGGAAAGTATGGAAATTTCATTACCAGAACATATTTGCAGAACTAAGCAGTCGCCCTCCATCATTAGTTAGTGCCAATGATCCCCTTCCCAAGAAGTACATGGCGCTGCATCACCTGAGCTTTGACGTGACTCCCACTTTCAATATTGGGATTTTTGAATCTGTCATTTTTAGTCGGCAGAATAATTTTGAATTGCACTACCTCGTCCCTATCATACTTTATCGCGCCTTGGAGCAAGGATTGAACAGTCCTGATAACGTATTATTGGGGATGGACGCCAAGTGGAATGCCTTTAACCGGCTACAGCTCTATGGTCAGTTGATGCTGGACGAGTTTAAATTCAACGAACTATTCATAGACCGTCGAGGGTGGTGGGCTAATAAATATGCTATACAGTTAGGGTTAAAATATATCGACCTTTTTGGTATTGACCATCTCGATTTTCAGGCAGAGTACAACAGTGCTCGCCCTTTTACCTATACACATCGGACCATTGAAGGGAGCTATACGCATTACTTCCAGCCCCTTGCCCATCCACTGGGCGCCAATTTCCGGGAAACCCTGCTACGGCTACGCTACCAGCCTACGCGTAAACTCAGCTTCGAGACCCGCCTCATCAGCGCCAAAACGGGAGAAGATGTTGATTCTACCAATTGGGGGACGAATCTGCTGGTCTCCCATCAAACTAGAGAACAAGAATTTGACAATAGCATCGGGCAAGGAATCGCTACGCAATTGTTGATTGCTGGCTTTGACGTGAGCTACCAAATTAGACATAATATATTTCTGGACTTACAATATTTCTATCGCCGGAAAGACAGTGAACTGGCTGATCGTGATAATACGACTCAATATTTTGGTGGTGGCATTCGGATGAATATGGGAAAATGGCGGCAGGATTATTAGAAGGGGTGGGTGAAGTGGTGAAAAGGGCGAAGAAGTGAAGTGGGTGAAAAGGGTGAAGTGGTGCGCGTGACCGTAGCGGCTAAATTTATTTGGCCAGCTCAAAAAGGGAATGAAAAAGGAAATCAAGAGACAGGGTCTTCGCGGTTATGGCCATAGTTGCGGGTTGATGCGAGTTCCAGGTTCCGGGTTCAATCGAAAAAAGGCACGACCGTAGCGGCTAAATTGACCTGGGCAGCTCAGCATATAAATTAAAGAATCGAACAAGAAAATCCAGAGCTGCAGCTAACGCATCTCAGTGCCTCCGTATTGATCAAAAAAGGTGTGATTAGGGCGTCCTTACGACGACATTAAACAATAGGCTTCACCAACCTAAAGACCACCCGCCGATTCTTTCTACGGCCAACCGGTGTATTATTGGGCGCAATAGGAAAGCGCTCGCCAAATCCTCTCGCCTTTATTTGCCGTTTGGGAATGCCGCGACTTCTAAGGTAATCCGCGATGCCCGTAGCTCTCAGATTAGATAATTCTTGGTTCCGTTGCTCATCCCCGCTACTATCGGTGAAGGTGTTGACTTCCATGATTGCCCTTGGGTTTTCCCGGAGGTATCGAACGATCTTATTGAGTTCTTCGATGGCAATGCCTTGGGGTTGGGACTGCCCGGATGAAAACTGTAGTTTGGGAAGGATTAATTCTTTCCCTTTCGACAACAATTGAATAGCAGACTTATCGAGTCGACCTAAGGGTGCCACTTTCGTGAAGACTAGTTTTTCGAAGCAGATTTCATGTCGATTGACATATCGCCCTGTCGCTGCCGTTACTCCCCAGAACACTTTGGAATTGCCATTAAAAATTTCCTTGATAATGTCTCCTGTATAAGATAGCACCTGCCGCCCATCAATCAGGAGTGTCAGGCGACGCGCGGAAGGCTGCCACTGGACGCGAACTTTGTGATCCTGGCAATCTTCTAGATTAGGGATACGATTGGGACCTGCCAGGCTGAGGGCGTGATGGGGCCTGCCATTTGCCATCAAAGCCACATGGTCATCATAAGGATCTTCCAAATGTCCATTTCTATAGGTATCTATTTCTAATCCCAAAGAAGGATAGAGTCCCGCGAAACCAATTCCTTCTCCCCGATAGCCTTGCCGTCCCAGGTACGGATGAAAGACCAAGACCATTCCGTCTGCCCCCCATTGATTTTCACAGCCCAAGAACAGCTTCAGTTCCATATCAAAGGGTTGATGAAGATCAATGGCTGTTTTATACCAAATAGAGCCCGAAATCCACTGTGTAGCGGTAGTTAAACTATAGCAACCACTCCCATTAAAGAAAGCAGTCCCAGATGCAACAAAATCCTCGGCTGTGGGAGTAGCAATGCGCTGGGCAGAAAGGTAGGCTTGATTTATACCGAAAAGTAGAGCGCAGATAAGGAGTAACTTTTGGAACATAAGCAGGGTGTTTCGGACAGACAGTGAATAAGAGATTGCTAAGCATTAATTTATCGTAAAATCAGGACTTATTCCTCTTTTTTTTGCTAGTTTAACTTATTTTAGACAATTATTATACAGCTAAATCAATGAGATGAGCTACTATAAGATAATAGATGGACAGGCTTATGATAGAAAGGTCTTGGAATTGGCTGAAGCACTCGTGGCCGGACAGGGAGATGGGCGAATTTCGCAAGCAGATGCCAAACAACTTTATGAGGCCGTTCAAGATGGGAACTTGATTACCGCCATTGAGAATGCCACTTTGTTTTATTTATTGGAAACTTTGAATTTTACAGACCGTGCCGAGGCTTGGTTGTACGGAAAAGTCGTTATTCGGGCGCCTATTGAACTCCCCAGTCGCATTCAATCGATTTTATCCGACGAGTTTGATGTTCCACGCCTAGAAGTAGTCTACAAGCTTGCAGATATTAAGGCACAAGAAGCTCTATCGGAAAACCAACGGGGTTTTATTCAGGCTTTAAGAATAGCAGTAGAAACGATCCTCCTCGATGGGAACGATCAAGAATCCCCAAGAGCGATTGTCAAAGAGGTCTTTGAACTGTTCCCAGGGGAGGTTGAGAATGCAGAAGAAAAGATACAGTTAAAGGTCAGAGAATTTCTCAGCACTGGAACACTACAACTATTACCCAACTTAAATTGGTCGGATCGAGATCAGGATTTTGACTTTTCTCCACCCGAAAATGGTGAAATGGCCGATACCAATTGGATATTTAGCTTATACCTCCCTGATTTATCTGATCATTTGTATTGGATTATAATAGATAGAGCGACTAGCGGGGATGCTTATATTTATGGCTTCAATTAGTGTAGAAAACTAGAAAGCGGAACACAGGGCTCATTGGCCTATATTCCGCTTTCAACTGCTAAGGAATTTCACTTCCGGCACTAGATGATCATACCGGCACCTACCGTTTCATTGGTCCCTTCATCCACAAAAATCAAACTACCGGTATTCCGATTACGACGATAGCTATCCACAAATAGTGGCTTGGTGCTTCGTAATTGTATTCGTGCAATATCATTCATTCGAATGACCTTATCCTCTTCATTACGATGAAGTGTATTGATGTCTAGTTTGTATCGAATGTCCTTGATAATACAACGAGCATCCTGGGTCGTATGCAAAATGGAATATTTACCCCTCAATTGCAATGGTCGTTCACTAAACCAACACACCATTACCTCTATATCCTGTGTAACTTCTGGTTGGTTGTTTTCCCGGACAATCATGTCTCCTCTACTCAAGTCATAATCGTCTTCCAGCAGCAAGGTTACAGACATCGGAGAGTAGGCTTCCTCTACTTCGCCATCAAAGGTATCGATCTTGGCAATTTTACTGGTGAATCCCGAAGGCAGTAACATCACCTTGTCTCCTTTTTTATAGATCCCTCCTGCTACCCTACCGGCATATCCTCTGTAATCATGAAACTCATCCGTATAAGGTCGAATCACATACTGCACAGGAAAACGGCAATCAATCAGGTTGTGGTCACTACCGATATGTACATTTTCAAGTGCATACAAGAGTGTTCCGCCCTGGTACCAAGGCATTTTCTCAGAAGGGTCTACTACATTGTCGCCATTTAAGGCTGAGATAGGAATGAAATGAACATCCTTCACATCCAATTTGTAGGAGAAAGCCGAGAATTCTTCCTTGATCTGATTATATACTTCTTCCTTATACTCCACCAAATCCATCTTATTAATACAGATGATCAAATGTGGAATTTGCAATAAAGATGAGATAAAGGCATGGCGGCGAGTTTGCTCTAAAATTCCTTTACGCGCATCGATCAATATCAAGGCAACATTAGCGGTAGAAGCTCCCGTAACCATATTTCGAGTGTACTGAATATGGCCGGGCGTATCAGCGATAATAAATTTACGCTTTGGTGTTGAAAAGTATCGATAGGCCACATCAATTGTGATACCCTGCTCTCGTTCTGCTTTCAACCCATCTGTTAGCAGTGCTAAATTCACCCCTTCCTCTCCACGCTTTTCACTCGTGGTCTTTACCGACTCATATTGATCCTCGAAAATAGATTTACTATCATATAATAAACGGCCTATCAAAGTACTTTTTCCATCATCCACACTACCTGCCGTAGAAAAACGCAACAATTCATTACTTTCAAAATCCATAACTATTTTTTTTGGGTTCAAATGTCTAGGTATTAAGGGCCCAAAGCCTGTAACACCCCAAATTTAAACTACTGAAAAGAAAGCCTAGAAATAGCCCTTCTTTTTACGATCTTCCATAGCGGTTTCAGAACGCTTATCATCTGCTCGGCCCCCACGCTCGGTTTTCCGAGCGGTAGATACCTCGACGATAATATCTTCAATCGTAGTTGCCTCAGAAGGCCATACCCCCGTACAGGTCACATCTCCAATTGTACGACAACGTACCATCATCTCAACAAGTTCCTCTTCTGGTCTTCTCATGATAAAGGGAGACTCAGCCAAGTGGATACCATCTCTGACAAAGACCTTCCGCTTGTGGGCAAAGTACAAACTAGGTAGTTCCACTTCTTCCACGGCCAAATATTGCCATACATCTAGCTCTGTCCAGTTACTAATCGGGAAGACCCGAAAGTGTTCGCCAAATTGCTTTTTCCCATTGAAGAGGTTCCACAATTCTGGTCGCTGATTCTTGGGATCCCACTGGCCAAACTCATCTCGATGAGAAAAGAAGCGTTCTTTAGCTCGAGCTTTCTCCTCATCTCTACGTGCGCCACCTAAGGCTGCATCGTATTTTCCTTTTTCCAAAGCCTCCAATAGAGCTGTAGTCTGGAGATAGTTGCGACTGGCATTATAGCCTTTTTCTTCCACCACCAACCCCTGATCGATGGCCTCTTGCACACTCCCTATGATTAGGCGCGCACCAATTTTGTCTACCAGGTAATCACGATAACTAATCGTTTCATCAAAATTATGTCCAGTGTCTATATGTAAAAGTGGGAAAGGAATTTTTGCGGGATAGAAGGCCTTCATGGCCAGGTGCGTCATCAAAATAGAATCTTTTCCACCGGAGAACATCAACACAGGATTTTCAAACTGTGCTGCCACTTCTCTCAAAATAAAGATCGATTCCGCTTCGAGTTCCTTCAAATGGTTGAGATGATAACTCATTGGGAAAATTTTAGGTCGTTAGAGTAGAATATTATTATAATTGAATCTCAGGCTGTACTTTTTCAAATAGTACATCCACTGATTTTTCTAAGGCTAATTGGTCCGTACGTATTTCCAGAAAAGGAGTTTCTGGGGCCTCATAAGGAGAATCGATCCCAGTAAAGCCCTTAATTTCACCTCGTCGAGCCTTCTGGTAAAGGCCTTTCACATCTCGTCTTTCACATTCTTCCAAAGGGGCATTGACATAAATCTCAAGGAAATCGTCTGCACCGATAATGGTCTTGGCTAGGGTTCTAATTTGGCGGGTAGGGCTGATAAAGGAGGCTAAGACAATTACGCCGCTATTGGCGTATAATCGAGCTACTTCGGCAATTCTTCGAATATTTTCTGTGCGATCAGCCACACTAAATCCGAGATTCTTATTAATTCCAGAACGAATATTATCGCCGTCCAGCACTTGCGGGAAGTAACC
>CAJXUM010000161.1 GCA_913060855.1 uncultured Lewinella sp.
GAGATCAGCCTCGGTCTCGTGGGCTCGGAGATGTGTATAAGAGACAGCTCATACATCGCTACCCGTCTTGCTTGATGTTTCTGAGGAATCCCTGCACTGGCATGGCCAAAGTAACGCACCAACGTAAACTTTGCTCTATCCCCACCAGGATCTGGTATATCAACAACTATCTTAGGTAAATCTTTTAGCAATATTTGCAGCCCAATTCGCTACCTCCAAACAAGCACTTAGTCTATTTTCTTAGCAGGCGCGCCATATAAAAGCCATCATAACCTTCTGTTGGAGATATTTTGCGCTCTTCTTCTAAGACAAAATCTTCACCGTTCTGTGCTAAAAAGCGAGCCACTTGTTCTTCATTTTCAACAGGTAGAATACTGCAGGTCGCATAAATTAGCTTACCACCTGGCTTGACCATTTGAGCATAGGAGTTCAAGATTTCTGCTTGCATTCCCGTTACCTTTTCTAAAAATTCAGCGCTGAGTTTCCATTTAGCATCGGGATTACGACGGATAACGCCCATCCCCGTGCAAGGCACATCTAGCAACAGTCGATCAGCGGTACCTTTCAATCGCTTGATCACTTTCGTACCATCAATAGGACGTGGCGTAATAATATAGATGCCATTTCGCTTAGCTCGCCGCCTCAATTCTTTTAACTTCCAATCGGCCGTATCCATTCCAATAATCTGCCCTTTATTGGCCATCAACACTGCCATATGCAGTGACTTTCCACCCGCCCCAGCACAAGCATCTACTACTCGCATACCAGGCTTCAAATCCATGAAATGTGCCACCTGCTGTGAAGAAAAATCTTGTATTTCAAACCAGCCATTATGAAAGGCCTCCGTAGAAAACAAATTCTTACGTTGTGTCACCACAAATGCTTCTTCAGAAATTTTCTCCAACAAAATTCCATCTTCAGCTAAGGCAGATGCTAAAGCAGATGGATTGGTTTTAAGCAGATTGGTACGGAGTACTACCTGGGCGGGTTGGTTTAAGGCATGTAGGATATCGCCCCATTGTTCGCCCAATTGCTGTTCGCCTACCTCATCCATCCAATCGGGAATAGATTCCCGAATCCGCCTAATATCTAGTAATTCTTTATGCTTACTAAGGATTTCCTTTGGGTTCAATCCCGCAAATTCGTCCCAGTCTGGCAGCTGATTTCCTGTGATGACTTTCCACACACCAAAGAGCTCCCACCATTCCTTGTTTTTGCGGGGACGCTTACCCTGTATCGCGTATAATAGCCGGTACCAGCGTACGATTTCGTAGACGCTTCCCGCAATAAAGGCCCTATCTCTAGCGCCCCATTTCTTATTACTCTTGAGTGTACGCTCAATCACTCGATCGGCATACAGTCCTTCTCCAAAGATGGTTTCCAGGGCATTCACCACTGCCGTCACCAAATTGGGATACAATCGTTCTATTGGCTTTTTTTGCACGGCGCAAAGGTAAATATTTTGAACTTAATAATGGTCAAAGAATAACTTAGGAATGAAGCATAAATAAATTGGTCCAAGTAGCTAAATATTTATTCATCAGCCTAGACGTGAAGAATAAGCATAGCCTAGCTACGCGAATGATGAACAACGACGGCTGGTGGAAAAAGATAACGGTAATTGGACTTAGTTATTTATTTTTCATTTCTATGTAGGAAGTTGGTTTTAATAGTCTCCTACGCCATACTTTGTTATTCCAAAACGTATCTTTGCTTTTAAAATCAAGCTTTTGGATTATTTAGCAAAAACACTCGCGGGTTTAGAAGAAGTATTAGCCAATGAACTTAGCTCCATAGGAGCCGAGAAAATTGAAGTAGGGAACCGCGTAGTGAGATTCTCTGGAGACAAAGCACTGATGTATCGTGCTAATCTAGAACTACGTACCGCCCTTCGCATCTTAGTACCTATCCATCGATTTCGTGTTCGACATGAAAATGAATTATATAAAAAGGTGCAACAAGTTGATTGGTCCAAGTATTTAGACTTGACCGACACGCTTGCGGTAGATGCGGTGACTAATTCCGATTTTATCCGGCATTCCCATTATGCCGCCTTGAAGACCAAGGATGCAATCGTCGACCAATTCAGGCAAAAAACAGGACGGCGCCCCGATGTCGATATCAAGGCGCCTACTATTCGTTTGCACCTTCATATTCGTAATGATTGGGGTACTATTTTATTAGACAGTTCCGGAGATTCGCTGCACAAACGTGGGTATCGGCAAGCCAGTGTTGCCGCTCCGATCAATGAGGTACTAGCTGCAGGCATGATAATGTTGGCGGGATGGAAGGGTGATTCTCCTTTTATCGATCCGATGTGTGGTTCTGGTACGCTACCCATTGAGGCTGCTATGATTGCTTACAATATTCCGCCGCTAATCCTACGGAAGAGCTTCGGTTTTATGCGATGGAGAGACTTCGAGTCGGGCCTTTGGCGGCAAGTACGAAAAGACGCCATAGCTAAAAAGACGTCATTTGAGCATACCATCTGGGCGAGTGATACTGAAAGTGAGGCTATTGAAGCCATCGAAACTAATTTGAGAACCCTCGATCTTATTCGTAAAGTACAGGTTCAAAAAATTGATTTTCTGGAGCTCGAGCCCCCTGAAACACCGGGATTGATGATCATGAATCCACCTTATAACGAACGCCTGGAATACAACGATATCAATGTCTTTTACAAAGCGGTAGGAGATCAAATGAAGCAGGCCTATTCTGGTTGGGAAGCTTGGATCATTTCTTCCAATAAAGAAGCTTTAAAGCACATTGGTCTCCGTCCTTCCAGAAAAGTGACCCTATACAATGGTGCTTTGGAGTGTAAATTCCATAAATTTGAGATGTACAAAGGAACGAAAAAAGTAAAGGAGGAAGCGGACTAAATCAATTTTGGAATATCCTTTGAAGAATACCAATTACATGAAGTATCTACCGGTCATTGTGGCTATCGTATTGTTTACTTTTTCTTCCTCCGCTATACAGGCACAGGTTCGCTTAAGTGGGCAGTCATTACCAGAATTGAGACGGGTAGATCCCTTACCTGTCTATAGCACCTACTTTAGTCAAAGCATCCAGCACTTTAGCTTATTAGCATCTAATCCTCAAACGTCTTACCCGATCAATTTCAAGCAACTAGCCCCTACTCAGGTCCCACAGGCTTGGTCTTATCACGATTTAGCTTTCTTCTGCCGATTAGAAGTCAAGCTAGAAAAAGCAACTAATTTTCCGATAAAATTCCGTTTGGGAGAAGTACAATATGCCGAAAACAGGGAAGGCAAATATGGCGATTTGCAGCAACGACTGGGTAATTAGCTGGCTCAGACTTCAGAAGTAGCGTGGTCGATAGATTAGCTATCTCCTAAAATCAACTTCACCAAGAATGGGATACACTGAAGAGCAGAGATTTGGGTTTCCCAAATCTCTGCTCTTCAAATATATGTTGGCGACAAGCTCTTGCTTGTTTGCTGATCTGGGCTGCGAGCTCCAGCTCGCTGTAAGTAATTATAGTACTTGTATACTATAGCTCGGCGAGCTGGAGCTCGGAACCAAAGACCGCAATACTAGTAGCGAACATCCAATATTATAAATCCCAAAATGGTAAAGTTGAGTAATTAGCTGGCTCAGACTTCAGAAGTTTCCCAAGGTATGGACAGAGAAAACTTCTGCAGTCTAAATACAGCCCTATTTCAAGTCAAATAAATTGTTCACGCCAATCGTCCGGCCTACCGTATACCCTTCACCAAACTCAAAACCCGCAGGGCGGCCATAAGTCCGGGCTTTGGCCAGTAGAAAAGCCATAAAATCAGCGCCAGAGATAGGGGAACTCAATTCTTGTGCATATTCAGTAGCCGTAGGGACATGGAATTGAGAACTGAAAGTCTTCACCAATTCCATTTTCTTTTCTACATACTCCGTAATGTCGACCACAAAATCCGGTTTCAAATTATAGTCTTGTACATAGTGATAAACCGCATCGGGTCTCCATCTCTCCTGCGCTTGTCCATCATCATCAATGGTTTCGATTTTAGCCAAGCCAGCATAATAGCAGGCATCTGCCGTCAGTTTAGCTGCTCGGCCATGGTCGGGGTGGCGATCGCTAATTGCATTAGCCAATACGATGGAAGGCTGGTGCATTCTGATGATCCGAATAATGGTCTTTATATTGGCAGGACCATATTGAAAAAGCCCATCCGCCATTCCTAGGTTCTTTCTAAACAAAGCCCCCATTAGTTGGGCAGAGGCAGTGGCTTCTTGGTCACGAATTTCGGCGGTGCCACGTGTTCCTAGCTCTCCTCTCGTCAAGTCCAATAAGCCGACCGTTTTACCAGCCTCAATATGTTTTAGGAGTGTGCCAGAACAGGCTAATTCTACATCATCGGGATGAACGCCGATGGCTAAAATATCTACTTTCATAGCTTGGGTTAGCAGTTGAAAAGACATGGAGGTTTATTCCTCTATTAAGTCGCGAATGACCTTTTTTACTTTACTGGCATTCGGTTTTGTAAAAGTATAGAAAAACTCTCTTACTCTCCCCTCCTTGTCTATAAGGTATTTATGAAAATTCCAACGAGGTGTTGAGGAAATGGCACCATTTTCGGATCGCTTAGAAAGAAATCGAAAAATAGGATGGGCGCTAGGCCCTTTCACACTTACTTTTTCCAAGATGGGATAAGAGGCATCATATTTCATCTGGCAGAATTGCTGGATCTCTTTTCCTTCCAAGGGTTCTTGCCCCGCGAAATCATTAGAAGGGAACGCCAATATTTCGAAACCCTCTTCCCTGAATTCGCGGTATAAGTCTTCCATATCATCTAATTGAGGCGTAAACCCACACTTGGAGGCCGTATTCACCACCATTAAAACTTTGCCTTTATAATCTGCCATATCTACTTCCTCGCCTTCTATATTTTTCACCTTGAATTGGTGAATCGTTTTATCTGACAGGCTCATATATATTACTTTTTTGGTCGTATGTGAAAATAATCCCCAAAGGGGGTTCCTATAGAACTCCTTGTCTCGAAAAAAGTTCTAGTAACTATAGTGACCTTGATGAGGTTTGGGAAATCCAATCATTTCTAATACGGTAAATACGGGCCATAACAGGAGGGTGTTTTCCCAATCCGCTACGTCTCAAGTATACAATTAGCTTCCTAGTTGGCTACTTTCAGTGCACTTTTCTGCACTTGGCCATTAGGACCTAAGACTGTTACTTCTAGGGTAAATCCAGCTTGTATCTTATTATTTCCCGCTACTTCTAAAAAGATGCCGTATTCCTTGTTGTGAGCAATTTTTTGTCCTGCGTAAGCATTTTTAATCACCATATCATCGCGACCGATAATCTTGAGTTCGCTTAAGGTGGCAGGTTCGCCAAGGTTCTTGATTTTCACAAAGGCATCTCGTCCTAAAGGAGCTATTTGAAAGGAATGAAGTCGAATACTTTTTGCCTTGCCGACCGGCGTTTTTTTCCTACCACTTCGCCTGATGGCCATGATAATGATTAGGAAAAACAGGAAACCTCCTCCAATGTAGGCCCATTCCTGTATACTGAGCTGACTGGCTATATCTTTGGCCTGTTCTAAAAGTTCTTCCATGATTAAATTAACAATTGAAGGTGTAAACTTAGGAAAAACCCTTAACTTTTAACCTTTACCTTGGTTAGAATCAGCAGACTAACTATAAAAAATATCGCTAATACCAAAACGCTGATACGCATACTGCCCGTAATCTGCTCAATAAACCCGAAACTAAAGGTCCCTACTATAATGGCTACTTTCTCCACTACATCATAAAAACTGAAATAAGAAGTGGTATCTTCTGTTTCGGATGGGATCAATTTTGAATAGGTCGAGCGGGAGAGCGATTGTATACCTCCCATGACAAACCCGACCAAGGCAGCTACAAGGTAAAATTGGTCCTGGCTTTGCACAAAATAAGCGAGTAGACAGATGCCTACCCAGATAAACAACATGATAAAAATCGAAGTGATATTACCCAATCGTTCTGATACCTTGGCAAAGACATAAGCGCCTACAATGGCTACTATTTGTAGGATCAATACGACAATAATCAATCGCCCAGCATCAAATTCTAACTCTTTTTCAGCAAAAATGGAAGCCAAAAAAAGGATTGTTTGTACTCCCGCACTATAGCAAAAAAAGGAAATTAGAAAAGCCTTGGTATTAGACTGAGTCTTTAATTCCTTCCATACTTTTTTCAGTTCATTTATGCCGCTAGCCAGTATTCCCTTTTGTAATTTACGTTTGGGATCCGGCGGTAAAATTTTAAAAGGAATTAAAGCAAAGCCAATCCACCATAAGCCCACCATCAAGAAAGAGATTCGTGCGGCTAAAGTTCCTGTATCTGCTAAGCCAAACCACTCTGGCTTTTGAATAATCATCAAATTGATACACAGAAGCAGGACACTCCCGATATAACCATAAGAAAAACCTTTGGCGCTCACGCTATCATAACGATCTTCCGTGACAATCTCCGGCAAGTAAGAGTTGTAAAATACCAACCCTCCGGCAAAACCAATCATCCCCATCATGAATCCAATTACCCCTAAGGCCACTGGACTTCCAGTGTCGTAAAAAAACAATGATAGACAACCAATGGATCCAATAGTAGTAAACATCTGCAGGAAAAACTTCTTCTTTCCACCCGAATCAGCAATACCTGATAAGAGCGGGGAGAATAGCGCTATGATAAAGTAGGAACCAGAAATAGCATAGGCGAAAAGTGAAGAGTTGGACATTTCAATGCCTAAAATAGAAACCGTCTCAGCCGTAACCATCGTGAAGTAAGCTGGAAATATAGCCACCGTAATAACAAGTGCAAAAGCCGAATTGGCCCAATCAAACAATGCCCAGGCATTGATGGTTCTTTTATCATTTAATACGATAGGAGAAGGTGAGTTTAGGCTGTCCATCTAATGAGATTTACTTCCAAGGTCGATCATGTAGGTGATCGATCAAATGATTTGATAGGAATCTGTTACCAGTTGCATACAAAGTCGACAAGCTGATACACTCTTCCAGTTCTATTACTGTGCTCAATATAGCTAAATTATCGTATCTTGTTCATGTTATGGATATCGCTATATTATCCCGAGGGCCACAGTTGTATTCCACCCAAAGCTTGTATAGAGCAGGAAAATCAAGGGGCCACAATATGTATATCATCGACCATACCCTGTGTAATCTTCTTATTGAAGACGGTCGACCTCAAATTTACTACGAAGGGCATCCCATTCGGCCCTTCGATGCTGTCATTCCACGTATTGGAGCTTCGGTTACACAACAGGGAGCGGCAGTGATCTCCCAATTCGAATTGATGGATGTCTTTACCGCAGTACGAGCCAATGCGCTTTTGCTAAGCAGGGATAAGTTGCGCTGCCTCCAGCAAATGCAACGCCAAGCACTCCCCGTTCCCAAAACAGTAGCTTTAGGACAACAGGGAGACCTTTGGTCCGCTATCAATTCACTGAATGGCTTACCCGTAATCATCAAATTATTGGAAGGTACACATGGTATCGGCGTGATACTCTGTGAAAGTTTCCAGCAAGCAGCATCTACAGTAGAAGCCTTCCAGCGTTTGAAGGAGCGGGTGATTCTACAGGAATTTATCAAAGAAGCTAAAGGGGCCGACGTCAGGGCCCTAGTCATAGCAGGTGAGGTAGTTGCCGTGATGAAGCGACAGGCCCAAGAGGGTGAATTCCGTTCCAATTTACACCGCGGAGCCAGTGCCAGTGTAGAAAAGCTAACGGCAGCAGAGGTGACCGTCGTTTCTCGAGCAGCCAAGGCGGTAGGCCTTAGCGTGGCAGGCGTAGATCTGCTCCGCTCCGAACGTGGGCCACTCATCATGGAAGTCAATGCCTCGCCTGGCCTGGAAGGGATCGAAACGATTACAGGCATCAATGTGGCAGGTAAAATCATACAACTCATCGAGAAAAAAATAAAAGAACGCCGACGCGCGCAAGCCAAACTCCGCTAGTTCTGTTCAACCCCACACCTACAAGCACTTCACGCTATTGCAGGTGTTTTCCACGTTATTACAGGTGTTTTTCACCTGCAATCTCCCAGCCCCTCCCAACAAAATCATCCAAATTTTCATCCAGAACTTGACATACTTAGAACTTCTAAGTATATTTGATACATAGAACATCTAAGTATGCAGAATTATTCAAAAGAATTAATCGCAGCCTCCACCATTCCCATTGTGCTTTCTATCCTCAAAAAGGGCGATAACTATGGGTATAAAATCATCAAGGAAGTCCAATCCATCTCTGATGGGGCACTGAATTGGAAGGAAGGCTCCCTCTACCCTGTTTTGACCAAATTGGAAAAGAACAAACTCATCTCTTCCTACATCAAGACAGAAAATGGTCGAAATCGCAAGTACTATTCACTCAATGAGCAGGGCAACAGTTTTCTCAGTCAGTTAAAGACCGAATGGTTCTCCATTCATCAAATCATGAATAAGCTATGGCAAAAACAGAACCCTTTAATCTTGGATTAGAAGTCGAAACCTATCTAAATCGACTCGACAATAACCTGCTCCTCGATACCGAAGAGTCGGATGAACTATTCGATCACTTTCACTGCGAAGTAGAAGAACTCACCCTAATTGGCTTGTCGGAGCAAGAGGCTTTTGAAGTAAGTAAGTTGCGCTTTGGAGAACAAGCGGTGATTCGAACTGAGTTAAAAAAAGTAAAGCCTTTAAAGGCCATCTATAAACATCTTTTGATAGGCTTGGTTTTAGTTTTTTCGATTAAACTTATCACCTCAATAGTGCAGCTAACTTCAATTTTGAATCTATTAATCGTATCTTATTGGGAACTAGGCATGAGTGCAACCCGGTATGCCGACTTTGCCTTAAAATTTGTGGTTGTACTTTTGCTCATTACTGGATTGTTTTTGATGCTAAAGAAAGGGAAGTTGAATGGATATCTACTATTCTCCCTTCCATTCGCCAGTCTCATTTGTTATCCTTTGATACCTTATATTAACTACCAACTACTTACCCGACTAGTGAACCACCAGGACAAATCCTACGCTGAATTACTTTATTATTCTAACATAAATTCCGAAATTATAATGCTAATTTCGTACCTGTTTTTGATGGGTATTATCTTCTTTTTATGGAGAAAAACCCGGGATAGTTTACAATTTACGAACTGACCTTGAATAAATACATGGACAATACAGCCCAGCCCTCGCAATTCATCATCTTCAAAGACCACATTGGACCAGGAGAACAAAAAACGGTACTTCTACCCGTAGGAGAACTCCCTTCTGGCACCAGCATTAGTATTCGTGCGTACGTCTATCGAAGTATAAACCCAGGGCCTACGGCACTAATATTGGGTGGGGTGCATGGAGATGAAATAAATGGGGTTGAAATCTGTCTCTTATACACATCTCCGAGCCCACGAGACCGAGGCTGATCT
>CAJXUM010000162.1 GCA_913060855.1 uncultured Lewinella sp.
TCAGCCTCGGTCTCGTGGGCTCGGAGATGTGTATAAGAGACAGAGATTCCACCTTCCGAATTCGCACATCCGCATTCATATGAGATGAACTGTGTTGATGCTTACTGATTAGAAGTGGATTGAAGTAAGGATGATAAGGAGAGAACTTTGTTTGGTGGGAAATCTATCTGGCTAGACAGGCACGCAACATCGGCGAGTATTCGATTGCTGTAGATGAATATACACCGCTGCAGCGAATAGTGAGATGCAGCGGTGTATAAAACAATATGAATTATTTCTTCTCCTCAATTTGTGCCAACATTTTCAACGCATTTTCATCTGTTGGCTTAATTCGAAGTACTTCCTTGTAATAATGAGTGGCTTGTTCATAGTCTTCTAAGAGCAGATACATTTCTCCTACGCTATCGTATACATTAGGATCGTGGCGAAATAAGGCCGTATTGAGTCGAAAGGTAAATAGTGCTTCATCATACCTTTTGGCGGCTTTGAGTACATAGCCATAGGTATTGAGTTCACTGGAGGTATGTACATCCCGGTATATTTTGCGAAGAATGGTCTTAGATTGGCTGTACAGGCTATCGATTTCATTAGCTGCAAAAAGGTCATGTAAGTGATTGGCTCCTCTATACCTAGGTTGGGATGGAAAACCAAGACCAATCTGGGCAATATCAGCTTCCAAGGAATTGATGGGGCTTTCGACTATACGTGCAATTTCTTTTCCTTCCTTTTTGAAAATGAAAGTAGGTACTCGGTGGATATTCATGCCGACTTCTTCTTGCTTAGGTCCTTGCTTGTAATGCTCCGTCTCTCGATGTAGCGATACGAACTTGAGTTGATCGCGGTCTAAGCCCAATTCATCCCAGAGTTTTATGAAGCGAGGCACCCATAATTTACTGTCTCCACACCAGGTCCCTAGAAAGATAGTGACCTCTGTAGACCGGAGTCCTTTCAGCGGGAACTCCTCGCCCAAGTCGGGTTGGTAACTACTATAGTTGGCATCAAACCATTCTGAAAAAGGAGCCGTTTCTAAATCGGTCAATTCGTGTTTACCCCACAGGTGTTTCGCCCCTTTCTTGTCTAAATAATTCGATTGGGAAAAGCCGATATGGACGAATAGCATTAGGAATAGGGTGGTAAGTGTTCTAACTATCATTTGCATCAAGTTTTTTAGCCAAGTAGCTGATTTTGGTAAAAGATGTTCTATGCCTACAAATGTAAAGGCTAAGCCTCCAAGCCCCTGTTAACAGCTTTCAAATAAATGCAAATGATATGTTAAGTTAGTTTTTGACTCTTTGAAATTGGATACCCCTCACCCGACCTGAATTGAGATAGAAGCCAGATGCAACGCCCTTTTGATCTAGATGGAAATAGAGTTGACCTACCTTGGGATGTATCAGGAGGTCCCCTTTGATAGGCGTTACGACGTGCCAGGGCTGGTTTTTCAACTTGAGCCAGGCTTGATTTTGATCTACTTTTATTTGGTAATGCGTATCTAGTTCAGGAGCATAGTAGTTTCCGGTCAGTTTAGATAAGGCGGCATTTTCAGCCTTATACGGCTTGTACCTTGCGGAGGTAGCTATAGTATCGGATCCAATGGTTAGAACCATATTCATCAACTTACCGCTAGTCGTGGGTTGAAAATGAACGTTTAGCTCTTCGTCTGTATCTGACATTATAAAGTGACGGTTGCCAATAGGACGCAAGCTACTTTCGTTCCCTTCCGCCCGTTGGTAGCGAAGGGTATCATTGGATAGATAGATGCGAGGAGAATAAGCTTCTTCCTCATTCCAATAATATCCTGTCATTGCAGTCAGTTGCTTACGGCTTAAGGAGACGGTGGGAAGCTTGGGTTTGGCTTGTTGTGTAGGACTGATTTCTTTGACCTGGAGTAGGTCTCTTAGATAAATGTCTGCAACCTTTTCCGCTAGTAGACCGGGGACAAAGGATTCTAAGTTGCCAAGAATGATCACCGAGAATTTTTGCTCAGGAAACCGTAGATAAAAAGCCCGATAACCTCCCAAAGCACCGCTATGAGAAACCGTGGATAAACCTTTATACGCTCCATTTACCAAAGCAAAAGCATAATTAACGGCAGTGCCATCATTAAAACGACCATTGGTCAGCATATCATCGATGAAAGCTTGGCCACGATTTCCAATTTGATTGTTGTAGAAATTTTGATCCCAGAGATAGAGGTCCTCCACGGTACTATACAAACCTCCAGAGCCGACCAAGTCGAAGCGCATCAGCATGCTATTGAAGGAGCCGTCTGGGTTTTCTCCGTAGGCAAAAGCCCGGTTTTTTAGTATCCGGCGATTGTTATCCTGAAATATACTGTGCTTCATGCCCAAAGGTTGAAAGATATGCTCATCAGCATATTCTCTCAGCGATTGCCCTGTGACCCTTTCCACAATAATACTCATGAGGAAGTAGCAAGAGTTGCTGTACATATAACGGGTTCCAGGTTCGAAGTTGAGTTGTTCTTGTCGACAGATGAGCTCGAAGATTTCTTCTTCAGGAATCTCTTCGAGGTGGGACCTGCCAATCAATTCCCAGAGGGTTAGATTATCACGAATACCGCTGGTGTGATGTATCAGATTGCGAATACTTATGGTATATCCATAATCAGGAAATTCAGGAATATAAGTTCTTATATCCTCATCGAGTTTAATCTTCCCTTGTTCATCCAGCAGTAACATACAAGCGGCGACGAACTGCTTGGAAACGGATCCAATGTAAAATACACTGGAAGGACGAATCGGAATATCATGTTCTAAGTCGGCCATGCCATATCCTTTTTGGTGGATGATCTTTCCATCTTGGATGACAGCTATAGCACAACCGGGCGAATTCGTATTGGACCATTTGGCAAATACTTGATCTACTGGATCTACTGCTTTGGATGGGTTCTCGACCTGCGACAAACCGACTCTAGCAGTAAATAAAAGTACGATTAGGGAGATAGTGAAAAAGGGGAAGCGATGAGACATGATAGATTTATTAACAATTGTAAACGATTTTATCTCTTTTTAGCCCACATATTTGTAGGGTAAATCACTTCAATATAAATATCTTCAAACATGAAAGAGATTAAAACAGAAATTATTATTGATGCTTCTCCTAGCCGAGTATGGGATGTTTTGACTGATTTTAGTGCCTATCCCGATTGGAGTACCTTCATAGTGTCTATAGAGGGAAAGGCAGTAGAAGGTACGCGACTTCGAAATACGTTGGTACTTAAGGATCGTCCACAGGTTTTTAAACCGATCATAACGAGGGCAGAACCTAATCAAGCCTTTGAATGGATAGGGAGTCTTCCTTTGGGGATTTTTAAAGGTCGGCATTATTTTATCTTGGAAGCTAGTGGTGATCAGCAGACTAAGTTGATTCACGGCGAGCAATTTTCGGGCCTATTACATGCTTTGATCTTACGAAAAATCGGAGAGGATACGTTGCGAGCCTTCCAGCGCTGGAACAAGGCACTTAAAGAAAGGGCTGAATCTTAGTCGAATTGCATTACCGCTCTACTTAAGTCATTATCTTATTAATGTGGATCTAAATGCTAGGTGCTATTTGAAAAAAAAATGTTCCTTTGTAATTACTAAATACAATTTAAGAACTATGTTGAAAGTCCTCGCCTTTGGAGCTAGTAGTAGCCGCCAATCTATCAATAAGCAATTAGCCACATTTGCAGCTGAGCAATTTACAGGGTATGAAATAAATGTATTGGATTTGAATGATTTTGAAATGCCATTATATAGCATTGACAAAGAACGAGAAAATGGGGTCCCTGCCCAAGCCCATACTTTTCAGTCCTTAATTTCCGCAAGCGATTTGATCATCATTTCTTTTGCAGAACATAATGGAAGTTATGCGGCAGTCTTTAAAAACTTGATGGATTGGACCTCCCGGATTGGTCAAAAAATATGGGCAGAAAAGCCGATGTTTTTGCTGAGCACATCACCCGGAAAGCGAGGTGGAATGGGCGTGTTGGAGATTGCCGCTAAGAAAGCCGGTTATATGGGGGGGCAAGTGATCGCTCAGTTTTCTCTCCCTTCTTTTATGGCTAATTTCACAGTAGAAGAAGGAATTGTAGCACCTGATTTAGCTACTGCTTTTCAAGAACAGCTCCATATAGTAAAAGACTACTTGACACAGGCTCATCAATAGGCGCTACCTGTTCCTATATTATTTTCCTTGGCATTTTTAGATTACGGACGCTTATCGGTCCAGGGCTTACTTTTGTGAGTTTTTGGTGCTACGGACTGATCATCGTCAGTAGGGTTGGTAACTATGGGAATAGAAACCTCAGCTGGTTTGATCCAAGGCTTATAGTTCTTTGCCTTTGGTCCCTTTAAGCGGAGATTTTTATCGGTCGTCTGTATCAATGCATACTTCTTATCTGTCTTGTCTGTCCAGGGTTTATAGTTCTTGGCTGCGGGGCCTTGGAGGCGCTTGCTATGATCAGTAATAACGATTGATGGCGTAGCTGCTTGGGTTGTTTTCACAGATGGTTTGTGATTTTTTGCGGCAGGGCCTTTTAAGCCATTATGGGTTTGTGTATAGCCAATCGAGGCTACAAAAAGGAAGGATAAGACGATTACTACATTTTTCATGAGGCACTAGTTTTTGCCGAATATTTTAGGAGTATTCTCTACTTAAATAAACAAGCAAATCGCCAGATAGGAAATCTAAGAAAAATGGTAATTTTTGCTACCGTATTTACACGAGTAGAAGCATCCGTATAAATACGTAGGTTTGCGGACGCCTGCCAAAAAGCGCTCTTAGAAGATGTTCAATTGCGAGGCCTTTTTTATAAGCTCAGCTACATTTTTAACAGCTAGTTTTTTCATCATATTTACACGGTGTGTTTCTACCGTCCGTGTGCTGATATAGAGTTGACTGGCAATTTCTTTGGTCGTAAGGCCTTTGGAAATCAGGCTGAGTACTTCGGTCTCTCTTGCCGATAGTTTTTTGGTAGTAGATCCTTCAATGGCCATGATATTGATCAATCGATCAGAAATAGCTTTATTGAAGTACTTTTTTCCCGCATGTACCTGATTAATGGCCTCCACTAACTCATCGGCATCCGTATTTTTCAGCAGATAACCATAGGCGCCACTACGGGCACATTTCATGATATAATTGCCGTCATCATGCATGGACAGTGCGATTGTTTTGATGGTCTTATAGTCTTTTCTTAGTTTCTTCAGTACTTCAAATCCATCCATTTCAGGCATCGTCAGATCTAGAAGAATAACATCTGGTAAGTTGTTTTTTTCCAATTGTTGGAAAAAAACTCGACCATTGTCTGCACTAAGAATGACGGTAAAGTGCTCATGTGAAGACAATAAGGAGTAGATACCATCTCTAAAAAGCTGGTGATCATCTACAACGGCAATTTTTATTTTATCCATATTAAATAGGGATTTCTACTTCTACTTTAGTACCTGTACGATCGGATGTAATTTGTAAATAGCCATTCAATACCTCAATTCGCTCTTTGATGTTCTTAAGGCCAGCGCCCGGATATACTATTTCAGGATCAAAGCCATTCCCATTATCTGTATAAAAGAAACTCAATCTATCTGTAAATTGCGTTAGTGAAATGGTGATTTTATCGGCTTCTGCATGCTTGATTGAATTATGGATTAACTCCTGGCAGACGCGAAAGATACAGATATCTATTTCCAACTTGAATCGATCTTCCGTATCATGTGTAGCATCTTCATAAAGAATCGTTATTCCCGTAGATTTACGAATCAAGTCAAGGAAGTTTAGTAGCGCCTTCCCGACCCCAAAATCTACCAATGCAGGAGGCATCAAATCGTAGGTCATTCTTCTAATTTCATTGACCGTCTTATCTACTATCGTACTTAGCTTATTTTTTTCCTCTTTTGTTAAATTGGCAGCTTGAACGCTAAGTTTAAGCGTAGTTAGTAAAGGACCAAGTCCATCGTGTAATTCCCTAGATAACCTTTTACGCTCATTTTCCTGGCCACTAATCAATGATTGCTTGGCCAATAGGCTGTTTTGTTTGGCAACCTGTTCGTATTCAATGAGTCTTGCTTGCATCCGGATGAGGGATTTTCCCAATACATCGTTTTTACTAGCTGGGGCATATTGAGCCGCTAGGTTCATATTACCGATTTCTGACGAAAATTCAATGGATTGACTAATGGAATGCTTCAAGCGATCCAAGGCGAGAAACATTTCTTTGATTTCGCTGGCGGTGGGACGTGTTGCATCAATTTTCATATCATAACTGCCAATCGACATCCTATTGAGAAAATCTTGCATCTTCAATAGTGGTGCGGCTAAGAAACGAGCGATAAATAAGGAGAGCAATAGGGCCACGAAGATCATAATGAGTACAATGAGCCATAGTTTTTTTCGAAGCTTCTGCAGCGGAATACTGACTTCAGCCACATCCATCTCAGATAAGATAACCCAATTGAGGGGAGCTAGATTTAATTTGTGATAGGCGCTATAGACCTCTATTCCTCGGTAATCCTCAAAAATACCTGTACCATCTTGTCCAGTTAATGCCTGTTGTACCCCTCTGGTATCGGCGATAATATTCCTAGGAGGCCTATCTGGAAAAAATCTAGATACAGACCGCAACCCCAGGTCTTCTGCTACTAAATAGGTTTCTCCACTTTCACCCATCCCTGTACGTTCTAGCAAAATTTCCTGGATTTTTTCCATGCCTAGGATTTTGAGTTGATATCCATTATTATCCGTTACCTTGATGAGGCCCAATTTTGCTGTTCCATTCTTACTACAGTTGGATAGGTCGTAAATTCCACGCTTAATCGCTCTAGCATTCAGTTTGCTGCTAAGGCAATCTATATCCATATTTATTACATCGGCTTCGGGGGTGAAATCAATAAATTGACCCGAACTAACGGAAGCTACTGTATCTACCGATTCCAAAAAGCTTTGCCATTCTGTTTGTATGTACTTTTCGATTTGTACCCGTTTGAGCCGTTTAATGGAGGTCAATTGGAGGAGAACCCTTTGGTCGAGGGTGTTTTGAAATTGGTGATAGAAGAAGAAGGATAGGGTAGATACAATCAAGATGATTAGTACATTAATCAGTAAGGTGATCCAAAGTCTGATACTCATCAAAACCGTGTTTTTTAGGTTCTCTGACAATTTTTGTGTTTTGTGGTCAGCGCCTTAGGTAAAACTCCCGCTTCCTTTGGGCGCAATCCTTTTACCTAAAACGCTGACCACAAAAATTGTCAGAGAAGGGTTTTTTATAGAAGGAATGCCAAAGGCAAAATGTTTAGAATAACAAGCAAGGTGTAAGGTTTTTATTGAAGATCTTAATACCTTGTAAAAAAAGCCCTTCTCTGACCGTTTTTGTAGTCTCCAAGCACAAAAAATGCCAGAGAAACAAAAGTAAGATAAGGATGAAAGTTATGAATGTTGCTGCCTGGATGTTGGTTACTACCTTAGTCGTGGTCTTTTTAGTGGTAGCTAAAAGCTTGCTCATTCCCTTTGTGATTGCCTTAGTGATCTGGTATGTAATTGTGGGGTTGAATAATTGGATTGGGAGCTTTAGTTGGATTGAAAAATACTGCCCTTCTTGGTTAAGTGCAACCCTTTCGATGTTAGTTATCGTCCTGTTTCTTGTTTTTGTTGGAGAAATGATTGCCAATAACGCGCAGGCCATGGTCAATGCGCTACCTGCTTATGAAGCAAATGTACAAGGGTTGATGGCGCAGGTTCAACAATCTTTTGGCCTAGAAAAGATTCCCAATGTATCTTCTTTATTAGAGGGCTTCGATTTTACCAACATTGTTTCTAGTATCCTCAATACCTTTTCTGGTATCGCTGGTAATATTTTCTTGATTCTTATTTACGTCGTGTTTTTGTTTTTGGAACAAGTAAGCTTTCCGAAAAAATTGAAGGCTCTTTTTGTGGAGGAAGATAAATATGAACAGGTACAACACATTTTAAGAGGCATCAATCAGGCCATTAGTAGTTATATTTCAGTGAAGACAGCGGTCAGCTTATTGACAGGCGTGTTGAGTTATATCGTCATGGCTTTGATCGGCTTGGATTTTGCTATTTTCTGGGCTTTTATCATCTTCCTATTGAATTATATTCCAAGTGTAGGCTCGCTAATTGCTACGGCATTTCCTGCCTTAATGTCGTTGCTGCAGTTTGATACGCTAACTCCTTTTTTGATTGTATTGATTGCCGTAGGGAGTATTCAGTTGGTCGTGGGGAACTTGATCGAGCCACGGATGATGGGAAGTTCGCTGAATATTAGCTCGCTAGTCGTTATTCTTTCCCTTTCTCTATGGGGAACTTTATGGGGTGTTCCAGGCATGGTATTATGTGTCCCAATGACCGTGATTATGATGATTATTTTTGCGCAGTTTGAGAGTACCAAACCGGTCGCTATTTTGTTGTCTGCCAATGGGAATGTGGTGGAGGAGAGTGTGGAGAGGTAAAAGGTGAAAGGGGGAAAAGACGAATAGGTGAAGAAGCGAAAAGGTGAGGAGGTGAGTATGGTTAGAAGCGAAAACCAGTATAAAGCCTACAAATTAAGAGGACGCCTCGACTGTAGCTAAGAGATCCAGGGTCTCATCATAAGTTTCTTGCATGGCAGCGGTATTATCCATACCAGCGAATAATGCCATTTCAGAAGTCTTAATCGTATTCATGAAGCGTTCGATTTCTGATTCTGCTACTTCAAGGGCTTGCAGCCGTTCTCGAACATTGTCTTTGGTCAACTCTGACCTTGGAATTTGAAGTTTATCACACACATATCCCAGCATAGCCTTGGAAATCTCATCGTAGAATGCTCGACTTTCTGTAGCCTTCAGGTGGATTTGGGCTGTTTCTAGTCTTTTTTGTGCGGCTTTGCGGGCCCGGCGTTTGCGGATGATCGCAGGATCAATCAACTCATTTTTGGCTTTGAGTTGCTTGTAGGTGAAAGCACCGCCCAGTAAAACAAAAGGAAGAAGAGAAAATACCCAGAATAGTGAAGTGCCAAAGAAATAGCTATCGGCTCGTCTAAGGCCTGGCTTAGACTTTATATAATCAATGTCTTTTATTCTTTCTTGTTCGACAAGTGGTGCTTGAACCGTATTCTGTTGCGTTCCTTGTCCGACCGTGATGTCAAAAGTATTGGCATTGAAAACGACATACTTAGCACTGTCAGGATCAAAATAACTAAACTCTGGCGTCAGCTGGTACTGGCCTGCTGTTTTGGGAACAAGCAGATATTCTATTTGCTTTTCACCATATAATTCGCCAATATTTTCAAAGCTATTCTCCTTGAGAACCTTGGGATCATACACCTCAAATGCATCTGAGAAGACAAGTTCAGGTGCTTGAATTCGCTTGATATCGCCATTGCCTCGAATATTAATCCTGTCTCTTATACACATCTCCGAGCCCACGAGACCGAGGCTGATCTC
>CAJXUM010000163.1 GCA_913060855.1 uncultured Lewinella sp.
CTACACTATCCTCTTCGTCGGCAGCGTCAGATGTGTATAAGAGACAGGTTTCAAAATATAACGCACAGGTGTTATAAAGTTTTTGACTCAACACTTATCATATAAAGGTCAGATTTGATGTAACTAGGGCGGGCCTCAGCCTCGGCAACGAGGTTCTCTTCGTGAGACAAGGGGATTACCGAACCACATTAGCTGCCTTAATCCTGTTTACGAGGGGTCCAAAACAACCCTGACACTTGTGCGCTTATTTTTTCCTCGGTTTTATATCAAGTATCAACGAAATAATATTGGAAAATCGATTTTGACTATCGCCGACATCGGAAAAGGCATAGTCGATTCGCAGCGTGGATATCTTCAATCCTACGCCCAAGCTCGGACGGACAGAGAAGAACTCCTCACCTGCAAAGTCAGTTTCTTGCTGAAACTGATTCACGCCCATTCTTAAGAAGAGAAAATTATTATAACCGCCTTCAATGCCAAAATTTGGATCAATACTGATCGGATCGGCAGACAATAAGGTGTTGCGCTGTCCATCGGTAGTCATCACGGCATTCAGTTCGGGACGTAGGCTAACTTTATTGATTTGGAAAGTATAAGACGCGCCTAAAATGAGCTGTGGTTTAGTGATTTCGACGCTATTGATTGGTACTTCATTATTGGTAATTTCTAGTACCTCTTTCTCGGCATCGGTAAAATTGAAAGACCAGGCATTAAAAGTGGTCGTAATGTCCTTAGCCATGGCACCAAATTGCCATTTCCCTCGCTGATATTGAATACCTAAATCAATCCCAAATCCCCAGGCGGTAGCAAATGGACCAATTTTTCGGTGAATCACCTTTACATTGCCTCCATAGTAGAACGCGTTTTTATCGGCTCCTCTTTGCCCTGCATAGCTGACCAGAAAAGCATAATCCGCCGATGAGAATTCAGATACATTATCGAAATTGACAGTACCGTCATCTTCATACAAACTCAAGGTATTGGGAATCTGATCGATTCCAAATCGGATTAGGGATAAAGCTAGGCGCGTATTGGCGTTTTTTAGCGGAAGCATGACAGCCAGGTAATCGTTTTTTCCGACACCAGCAAACCATTCGGTGTGCATCGCACCCAACTGCAGGCCATTTTCACGTGGAATCCGCGCCAAACCAGCTGGATTCCAGACTCCTGCGGTCACATCGTCCACCCCGGCCACCATCGCATTGCCCATGCCCTGCGCTCGCGCACCAATTCCAATGGAAAGGAATTCATTGCTATATTTTTGACCGAATAAAGGTAAAATGAAAAGAAATCCTGAGCAGATAAGTAGTAATCGAACCATATGTCTTTTTGTGATACGGGGGTTAAATAACAGCTGAAGCATCGCCACTTTTCCAAACTACACTCCTCACCTTTTCGCGAGCCACGCCTTCCTCCCTATTTATACGTCTCAATCGTTTTTATGTTATATAGAGCGCTAGCTTTTTTATCCTACGTCAACAAACGGACGTTTTATTCCTCGCCCTCATTCTCCAGTTTTTGCTGTTGAAGTAAGCGTAGTTTCTTATTGTCTCGTTCTTGCTTGATATCTCGATTTACCGCAATGCTGGCATTGAGCTCATAGCCAATAAGGACGACCATCGCATTGAGTTGGATCCATAACATTAAGATAATAAAGGCGGTGATAGATCCGTAAAAGCGATCATAGGATTCATATCGACCAAAGTTGTCGATATAGAAGGAGAATATTAAAGAAGACAGAAGGGATAGGGTCGTGGCCAAGGTAGTTCCTGGCGAAAACCAGTCGAACCGCTTGATGGCTGGCGCTCCGTAGCGATAGATAAAAGAGATACCAAAATAGTACATGGCAATAATCGCTATCCAGCGAATGAGCCCAAACCCAAAAGCGGCAAAACCATCCAGCGTAATCCAACCGTCAAGCCAGCTAACAATAGTATTGCCCAAAATGATAAAGATGACCGAGGCAATCAATAAGAAGCCCAACACCATCGTCAATACAACAGATAGTAGACGCTTGCGCAATGCCCCTCGTTGCTTGAATATTTTGACATGAGACTTTTCGAAGCTCTTCATCAGCGCCATCATACCATTGGAAGAAAAGAAGATGGCCAGCGCAAAACCAAAAGAAAGTAAGCCCAAGTTTCGCTTGCTCGTCAAACTCTTGGCCAACTGGAACATTTGGTCACCTGATTTACCGGGCATGACCTCCTTGATTTGCTCGTAAAGAAAGCCTTCAAAATCCCCCCCTAGCGGTACAAATTGCTGGAAAATATTTTGGAAAAAAGGCAACAAAGTGAGCAGTAGAATTAGAGAAGGAAACAAGGAGAGGAAGAAACTAAAAGCGATGGAGTTGGCACGGGTGGTCAAGTCAAATCGCCTTATCTCATTGAATACAAAAACTAAGATATCATATATCGGTACTTGGAAAAATCCCGGCAAAGAATGGGTCTTTGTCCAATCCAAGGTTTTGGTGGTCAAAGGATGCTCAAGGAAGAAATCGCTTAATTCCTGCCAATTGGGTATTTTGAAGCGCTTACTCAAAATAGGGGCGCAATTTATCAGTTAAAAAGGACGGGGCAGGTACCGTTTTATTTGTTTTCTGATCGACAAAACACAGTTTGACACTTCCTCCATTTACTAATTTTCCCTTTGGGTTGAAGAGTTCATGATGAAATACAATGTCTTTTTGTGGCATTCGCCGTAAGTTGGTTTGAATGGTAATTAGTTCATCATAATGGGCTGGCCGAACAAATCGCATCTGCAATGACATGACGGGCATTAATATCCCATATTCATCTTCCATTTGCTGGTAGGTGAGTCCTAAAGATCGGATCATTTCGGCTCTTCCTACTTCATAATAAGTAGCATAGTTACCGTAATAAAGATAACCCATTTGATCGGTTTCGGCGTATCGTACACGTGTCTGACATTCATGTGAGAACATAGGCCCAAAAGTAGAAACTTAAACGGACAACTAGAAGGAATCATAGGCTTTAAAAATTAATGGCAGGTTGTATCCATTCGTAGTAGTCGCATTCTTCAAAGATCAATCGGGTTTGTAATAACTTGGTGAAAGCAGCCTTAGTGGGGCTGATTTCATATTGCGGCCGATCAGTAGTCGTAATATTCGTAACAGGAGTAATGGCTGCTAGGCGATCCATCCGTTCTGGAAGTACAGTTTTGGATAGAGCCAAGTTGCCGAATTGATCCTTGCTGAGGAGCCAGACGTTCCAATGTTCTGCATTGATTTGCGTGTTCAAGATATGGTGCCCCCGGAAATACTTCAATAACTGTTTATCACCAATACTAAATAGGGTATCGCGATGAATATAGTTGCCGGCTAGCGTTTGTTCATCTAAGTATAAAATTTCAAAAGGCATTTCTTGGTCATCCATGAATACCTTTCCCTCTTCAAAATAGACATTCTCCATAGAATCCAGCGCAGCTAGACTGGTGACAAAAGTATAAGACTTCTCCTTATAGATGCAATTTTCCTCGACCTTCACCAGGCTACTGTCACCCGTACAGAAATAGGTGCCCTGGTAGTGGAGCTGAAAGTTGGCTATCGCTTTGACCCCTTTGGGTTGCGCATCAGTGAAAACCAAGGGTGGAGTGCAGCTGGCGAAAGAAAAGGCTAGGAATAAAAATCCGATGAAGTATTTCATAAATTCTATTTAAATAACTTCCATAGAAGGATGAATCTTAGGCAAGATCAACGCTTTTTCAGAAAGATCGCTTGATGAAAATCAATGGGCAACACTGACTTTTGTCAGTTTTAGCGAGCCCCCTTTTGCACTAACTTCGTGTCGAGGAATGAAGCACAGAATTATATGACGCTAATTCCTAAGTCAAACTTCAAACTATCGATCATGAAAAAGATTCAAAAAATATTATTTCCGACCGATTTTTCTTCAGTTGCACAAAATGCATTTCGCTACGCTATCTTATTAGCGGACGAATTGGAGGCCAGTGTTCAACTGCTACATGTAGTCTATCCACAGGCTGAACCACTAGACTTTCCTGTGGTAGCCACCCAAGCGACACAACAGCAGGTCGGCGCTGCCGAGAGCATTATGAAAAGAATGGTAGAGGAAACATTGGTTCAAATTCAAGCTAGTCATGAATTGAAAAATGAACCGGTGGTACTTCCCGACGTAGAGATTGGTACCCCGACTAGCATGATTTCTCGAGTAGCCGAAAGAGAGGACGTAGACTTGATCGTCATGGGAACCAAGGGAGAACATAACATGATTGAAAAGACCTTTGGACAAGTATCTTTGGGGACTGTCAAGAATACTCCCGCCCCGGTGCTCTTGATTCCGGAAAATGCAACGTTCAAGCCAGTGAAAACCCTCGCTTATGCATCTAATCTATTGGATAGCGATGTGTATTACATTTGGCAAACACTGCAAATGATGGAGCCTTTTCAACCGGCAATGAAGGTGATTCATGTGGAAACAGATGATATTGGTAAACCCGAAGCATTGGAAAATTTCCAACAGCTATTTGAAGGTAATCCCAAGGCAAAGGATTTGAGTTTCCATGAGCTAGAAGGAGATGAAGTAGATGTCGTTTTGAGTGGGTTTATAGAAGCTTGGGATATTGATATCATGACGCTTTATGCCCCTAACTATGGCTTCTTTGAAAGAATTTTCCACCGAAGCATTGGCAAGAAACTATTGAAAATAACAGAGATACCGCTCCTTTTTATGAAGAAATCTACAATGTAGGAGCGTAAGGAGGATCAAAGTGACAATTCAAGTGAAATTGGAAATAGCAGTCCGGATAGACTAGAGAGAAAGCTAAAGACTCACCCAGTCTACACCAACTACTTTGATTGCTGTTCTATATCCCCATTGTCATGGTCATTATCATTTTTATTGTCATTTTGATTCCTATGCTTATTCCAAGCACTTGCCTATCCTCTTTCAATCGGGCAAGTCATACAATGAGAGCCTCCTCTGGCTCGACTCAATTCACTGGAAGGCAAAGTAATAATCGTATTTTTTACCTCTTCAGGGAGCACAATACCATCTTTAAAAGCTTCTAGCAAATCGGGGGCATGAACCACGCGGTATCCTGCTGCTTTAAAGGCTAATTCCGTTTTGGGGTTTCTGTCGTAGGTGATCGCCACGCCCGGTTTTAGGGCCACCAGGTTGCAACCATCTGTCCATTGCTCACGCTCTTGGTAAGGTGTTTCTCCTTGTCCACTCAAGATGAAGCGCGCTTCCGGTGCGATTTCCGCTTCAATAAATTCTCTGACAGAAGGGTAATGTTTTTTCTCTCCATTGATGTTATGTACTTCCACATAAGAACTCAAGCCATCGATGATAATCGGTTTGTAGGCCACAAAATCAGTAGCGCTGATTTGAGTGAAGATGGTGTCCAAGTGCATAAAAGATCGATCGCTGGGAATATTAACTTGTACTACATTTTTGATGACCTTCTTCTCGAAAAGATGTTTTTTGAGTGACTCAATACCGTGAGCAGTGCTTCGTTCACTCGCACCAATCAAAAGATAATCGGTATGTAAAATCATCATATCTCCTCCTTCGATGGAAACCATTTCCCCTCTTTTTGAAGGTGGGAAGATATCGACATTATTGAGGTTGATAATCCGTCCCTCTTCTCGTAGTTGTCCGAAGATGGGATGGGCCCAAATAATGAAACGAATAATGAAATTTTCACGAAAGCGAGCTTCTTTGGAAGCTTTCGTAATAATGATATGATCATTGACCGTAACCGCTATATCTCGCGTAAAGATGAAGTTGGGAATCGGATCAAACAAAAAATGATCCTCCTCCTTGTAATAACCGGTGATCAGGACCTTTGATAATTCCTCGTTGGATAATTGTTTTAGGACGTCTTTAAAACTAGAAGGTAGCTCTTCATAGTCGACGATCTTCTCTACCATATCCTGTTTGCTAAGCTCATCGGCACCCAGTGCTTCCTCGAGTAAATGCTGCACTTCCAAGACATTTTCATCTCCCAAAAAGGCCTTCAGTATATCGGTAAATACATCGTGTTCTTCTTGCATCTTGGGAAGGTGAACGATATCGTCGAATAACAACTCTTCTGCTCGCTTCGGGGTGATCCGAGAGATCCCTTCATCTGGACGGTGTACGATGACTCGCCGAAGTGGTCCGATTTCGGACTTAACGTTTACTGGATTGGTCATAAGTGGTTAAGGCTTTACTACTTTTTCTATTTCGTATATTGAATTAATCTTACCAGCAAATATGCAATAAAATCGTGGATTTTCACTGAGAATCGCAATTTCCGTGGGCCGTCCATCATCAATGTGATTAGCCTTTAGTTTGGATTTGATGGTGAACATGGAACTCAGATAGAAGAGTTCTACGGCAGGCTTTAAATAACGCTCGATCTGGCGTTTCATTTTGTTGTAGTTGGTAATGGGCCGAGCGCTACACTGGTTACAATTAGCCGGGAAATTGGGCTGGCAATCAGCTACACTGGTTTGGCAATCGAATTGGGGGAGGGGAGAGTGAGAAACTTTGTGGTGGGTGTAAGCTACGGAAGACAGAGAGAGTAATCCCGATAAACCGTAAGGCATAATAGACGCAAACTGTCCATCCATAATGGTCAGACCTATATCTTGTAATTGCGGCGAGCTAACGAAAGCCATCTCCGCGATTTCATGCATGAGCGATATATCACTCAGACCAAATAACCGATTTACCCCATTGCTATTGGCATAAGTGGCATTGATGACTTGGGTGGCTTGGACCTCGTACCGGCTTTGATCGGAGAGTTGTCTAATGCTCAAGTGCCAAGAGTCTGAGCCAGCCTCCGCCCGCTCCACTTGCTGATAGCACCTCACGCTGATGTTAGCTTGCTCTTTTACTAATTGTCGATAATATTGTGCGATTAAGATAGGATCGAAGGTATATTCCTCCGTCAGAAATAGGCCTTCTAAACTATCCAGTCGGATATAAGGATGACTATCTACCGCTTGACACTTGAGTTGAATGAAATCACAAAATCGCTTAAATTGATGGCTATCCGTGAAGGAACTATAGCGATCAATGGCGTAGTATTTGTCGAAAGACCGGTGAATAAAGTCATGGTGATCCCGGGTAAATCGCGCTTTATTATCATCAGACATCAAGGCGGTGGCGATACTGCGCGGGTAATGATAGCCACTATGCAAACGTGCCTGATTGACGACAGATGCCTTGGTCATCAACTGTGTTTCCTTTTCCAACAACAATACGCTCAAGCCTTGCTTCGCTAAGTAAATAGCAGCATAAACGCCAAATAAACCACCTCCGATGATGGCAAAGTCATATTTTTTAGGCCCTTTACCCATTTTCCTGTAATTGACGAAGCGCGTTATATAGTGCTCGATGGTGACCTTTTTCTAAGCCTTGGAAGAAGTGGATCGAATCCTTTAATTGTTCAGTAGAGGAGGGGCCAATGAGTAGCCCTTTGATATCGGGACTATAATAGGCAAATACCATGCTGCATTGATTAAACCGGGAGAGCGGCGGTAGTTCTGAAGCCTGGTTATATTTTGTCAAGCATTCCTCTACTTGGTTTAAAAAGCCTTGATGCTGATCCGCACTTACCCCCCTGACGGTGGTTGAACTATTTGCATGATACTGTTTGGCCTTGAATTTTAATCCACCCGCATTCATTCCATAGGCCAAAAACCTTGGTTTACCTTGAAAATCGCTATACCTTTCATAGTCTGAATAGAGGAGATTATGTTTGAATTGAATGTCGAAATCAAAACCAAAATCTCGATTGAGCTGAGCATAATGCTCCGGGTGTTTTATCCCACTGAGTCCAATTTTTACGCCTTGTTGGCGTATGTGATTTAAGGCCTCCAAGCTCGCTCGAATAAGCTGGATATCATCTCTATTGTCCCAGTGAATCATGAACTCATCAAGCTGATTATCCAATAGGTTTTGGTATTCATTGTGCATGATATGCAGGAAAGAAGGGCTGAGATTATGCTCAGGTGTGTATAAATTATTGATACTTCCCACCTTCATCAGTACTTTCAGATCGCTAATGCCGTGGACTTTAATCCACTCAAATAGTATTTTTTCTGCTGCTCGAAAATCTGCCGAGTTTTTATTGATGGGGTAATTAGTCGCGGCATCAATTTGTCGATACCCCGCTGCATAGAAATCATCTAAGAGTTGGAAGGCCTGAGCTTTTTCAACCGTCCAAGCCCACATTGCCGTACCCAAGAATAGTGCTGTAGGATTCACAGTTTAATCTGATTTTTTTTGCGTTTAATGGCCTGCATTGATTTGATATATCGTTTCGCCAGCGGCAAGATTTTTACCGCACTGCTACTCGCATCATCTGTCCATTTAACGGGTAACTCATACAATTTCTTTTGTCGCCATTCGGCAATGATCAAAAGCTCAGTGGAGAAAAACCAGCCATCATTGTTGGCACCGAGTGTCAACAACTCATCAAAAATGTCTCGTTTTAGAAATTTAAAACCACACATTCCATCAGAAAAATGTACGCCCAGGTAGGTTTTCAATAGCCAATTAAATCCTCTGGAGGCTATTTCCCGCTTTAAACTACGGCCAATAACCGCTGATTGGGGGTGTAATCGAGTGCCATATACTAAGTCTGCATCACTCTTAGCAATAGCCTCATAGGCACTTAAAAAATGAGAAAGATCCGTCGCTAAATCCAAGTCCATATAACCCACGATATCTGCACTGGATTGCTGCCAGGAAGCCTTCAGTGCTAGCCCCACTCCACGCTTATTTACTTGCAAATAGCTTACGTTTGTCAAACTTTCTTGCAACTGTTTGCCTATAACTGGCGTTAAATCCTGAGATCCATTATCTGCAATAATAATGCGCCATTGGTTCGTTGACGGAAAGTTTGATTTTAAGAAGTCATGTAAAATGCCTACATTTTCGGCCAAAGAGGCTTCTTCATTAAGAACAGGTATGGTGACATCAAAAGTCATATCGGTTTCCTTGGTGTGGCTGCGAAGATATGTCTGAAGGCGAATATATGGTTGGACAATTAAGGGTTTTTTTCTTACTTTGTAGAAAAATCAAGCTCGTTGATCTAGAAGCTGGAACCAATCGCCCGATTTCTTATTCATATTGGTTAACTAGCGTCTGAATGTCAAAATGTTGAATGGTTTATGCTAAAGAATTTAAAATCTCTCTTCATTGTTGAAGAAGAAGGAGATAAAAAAGAAGTAAAAGGGAAAAAAGAAGTGGCTTCAAAGTCTACAAAAAAGACTGAAGCTGCTAGCGTTTCCCTTGACACAACAACGATACCGAGCACTCCATCCCCTGGCAAGGTTTCCACCAAATTTGTCAATATTCTATTCAAGGCCATGCAGGATAATAACTTGGATGGGTTTGATTATTTGGAGTTCAAGCACTGTCTCTTATACACATCTGACGCTGCCGACGAAGAGGATAGTGTA
>CAJXUM010000164.1 GCA_913060855.1 uncultured Lewinella sp.
TCTACACTATCCTCTTCGTCGGCAGCGTCAGATGTGTATAAGAGACAGCACTATATCAACCTCATACCCAAAGCAGGGGAGAAAAAACACGAAACCAATAAAGTAAGATATTTAAAGGTTGAGAAAATAAGTAAATACCTAGCTGCTTTTGCGTTGCAGGCATCACCAGAGGTCCAGCTTTGGCATATCACGAAGCGAAAGATCCTCCAAAATCGCCCCCGCAAGAAACGAGTACACAAAAAAGGAGCCTACTTTGTAGAAAATAGGAATGACAAAGAATGGTTTCCTTGGTGGTTTCCCTTAGATGATGACTATGCCGTCTTCAATAAAACATCAGAGGAAGATCAAGAAATTGATTACCTGATCGATACCAGTGGGAAGATCAAGTCTCCTCAATTCGATTATATCCTACCTTCTGGTAAAGAGGGAGTCTTCCGCGTTTCTCAAAAAAGGAAGTGGGGACTCTATGCAGCTAGGATTAAAAAGGGTGTCCTCATTCCCTGCGATTATGATGGGATCAATCCCTTTGTTGGTGATATCGCCTTCTGCCAGCGAGGTATTGGCGCCAAATATCGAAAATATGGAGCTATAGGCCTACAAAATGACAATTTCGACCTCCTGATCCCGAAATACAATAAAATTGAACAATTGGATGGGCGTTCTGTCTACGTCCCCGACGAATCCAATGAAGTAGCTTTTGGCCTAGATGGACAGGGGAAATTCCGCGTTGATTCTATTTATGAGAATACCTTTTCGCTCCGTCTAAATAAAAATAAAAATAGAAGAGAAGTCAAAATTGTTCCGAAGACAGCCCCTAAAGATTATCCATTGGTCACCGAAGAAAAAGGACGATTTACCAGTAGAAAAGGGAGTAAAGGCTTTTCAATTATCCAAACCCCAAAAAAGGTATCGGGCGTTGGAGAACCCAAAGAGGGCAAGGTCGTGACCGTGCTGCCCTATTCGCCACCGGGCATATTCCAGATTATCGTTGGAGAAATGCTGGGCATATACCGAAAAGACCGACCTATAGGTAATGCGTTTACCCAAAACACATTAGGCACATCATTCTTGACACTTGGTTTTTTATCGTTAAAGGAACAGCGATTCGTAGAAAAAACACCGGTGATTGGAATGCGTCCTTTCGATAGAAAACACCAATACACGACCTTTATTAGGCCCGATGGTACGATGGGCTTGATTGATCGATCGGGACAACCTATGCAGCGGAATGGGAAGGAAATCAGCTATACTTATATTGGCCCCTTCCGCGCTGGTAGGGCCCGGGTTTGCGTCGGCGGAAAGATAAAAATGATCGAAGATAAGGCAGGGCGAAAACTAGAAGAACCTGCTCGATTTATACTCGGTAAAATAGCTGACTTTATGCGCGAATTTCAAATGATGGTAACTAGTAGTAAAGCCACCAATTACAGCACGAATGCGCAACTATTTGTCAGCAGTAAGGAGGAAAGTGCGAAGTGGGCTTTCATCAATACCGAGGGCGAAATTGTGCTCACCCCATCCGCCGACTATATGCTGGATTTTGACTGGGAAGATAAATCCGCTTTGGTACTAAAGAAAAATGGGCAGACTGACCTTTACGGACATCCAGATGCCGATTTTGGGGTAATTGATTATGCGGGTAACGAAATCATCCCCACTCAGTATGATGAAATCAATATGCACGCCAACTATTACATTATTGGCCAGCGCGGAACCCCTACCTTTACCTTCAATAAAAAGGGTCACCAAATATTTGTCAACCCCACCAAGCCTAGTCCTTTTAAAGAAGGCTATTCTCTTTTCAGGAATGAGGAACAACTTTGGGGTTATATCGATACCGCTGGCAACATCGCCATCCCTCCTCGCTTTACATTGGCTCGCCCTTTCTCTGAAGGTTTGGCCTTGGTAGTAGATAGTACGGGACATTGTAGTTTCATCAATACCCAAGGAGAAAAGGTGATCACGACCAATATCAAAGAACGCCTGCAAGCCTTTATCGGGGATTTTAAGGAGGGGTTATGTTGGTGGACGACCAATGGGAGGAAGTGGAATTGTTATGATCGAAGCGGGAAAAAAGCCTTTCCCAAAGGAGCCTTGTTCGCAGCAGAAGGTAGAAAAGGAAAACCAGGAGAACAATTTACCCATCATAAATTCAATCCTTTGCCGATGGATTTCTCCAATGGCATCGCTGTTATACAAAGTCCCGATACGATTACCGGTAAAGCCAGTCCGGCGGCCATCGACAAAAGTGGTAAAATGATTATCAGGTCAGGCAAATTCGCCAGTGTTAGTTCCTATAATTCACTGGATGTCGCTATCTTTAGCCTTAAAAAAGGAGGCCTAGAAGGCTTATTAGATAAGACAGGGCAAATTATCCTCCCTCCTACTTATAAGAAGATTATGCCCTTCCAAGAAGGGTATGCCAAGGTAAGAGATAGCAACGGGAGATATGGCCTGATTGAAGCTTCTGGAAAAGAGATACTGCCCGCAAAATATGGAAGAATCGGTGCCGTAAGTGAAGGAATAGTCGCCGTGCAAGTCCCTAGGCGCCAGTCTTGGCAATTCATACGAATCGAAACACAAAAGCCCATTGGTGATACCTATGACAAAGTCCAAGCTTTTAAAAACGGGGTAACCTTTGTGTCAAAAAAGGGTGAAAAGAAAATCATTAGTGAGTTGGGTGAAGAACTCACTTTAAAAAGTGGAGAGCCGCTGTTTTTCTCCGAAGGAATATTTGGGGTAGAAGGCGGCTATCTAAAAAAGACTTCCTTCTATGCGGATGCCTCTGGTAATAATCTTTTTGGACAGATTTACAATGAGATCGATACCTTCCACTTAGGCATAGCAAAAGTTCGACCAGCCACCACGAAGAAACGCCTTTATGGAGCCATCAATACCAGAGGAGTCTACATTGTACCGCCAAAGTATCGGTTTTTACACCCTCAGCCCGATGGGAACATCATTATTAATCCTCAAATCTTTTATGGCTTAATTAATAAGAAAGGAGAAATTCTACTAGAGCCCGAATTTGATCGAATTGAGCAATTAAAGACGCCCAATTTGTTTAGAGCGGAGCGAGGCGAGGAGATGGGGTATTTTCGGGTGATGGGCGATAAAGTCAAGTGGATCTGGGAATTGCAAAAATAACGCCCCAATTTATAGGGTCAAACGCCTAAAGGCCAAAGAATAGCAAAGAAGTAAAAATAGAAAGGTTTAAAAAAGTAAATCGGGAAACAGCCCTATAGCGCCATTTCCCGACTTGCCATTAACTAGCAAAATGATTTGCCATTCAAAACAGCTAATGCTGAGACTTCAGAAGTCTTAGTCAGCTTATATTAGTTACCCGATTTTACACGGCGTTGCTCATCTTCTAGGCCCGTCTTACGTTTTCGAGCTCCTTTAACTTGAGTATTTCCAAGCATGTAAGAGAAATTCACACGTAGACGACGACTATCCCAACGGCCACCTACATCCATGAAAAGCGGTCCGAATTCACTTACACCATGCCATTTGTTGGTTCTAAAGATATCACTAACTGATACTTTTAGGTTACCGCGACCACCCAACACTTTCTTCTGCACACCGGCATCGAGACTCCACATTTGATCCATCTCAAAAGTTCCGCCCCAAAGCCCTGGCGCATTGTACCAACCAGATAATTCAAAAGAAACATCTTTAGGTAAACGGAAAGTCTGCTGGCTATAGATATTAAATGATGTAGCATCAAGATCTACTTTATTGCCACTGAAATTTTCCGCTTTATTCTGGCTGTAAGTTCCGGTCACACTTGTGTAAGAACTCCACCACTTAGCCAAAGGCACAGGAGCACTGAAGTTCAAACTATACACATACTGGTTATCTAAGTTCAACCAAGTAATATAACTGGCTTTATCCCCAGAAGCTTCCGTCTGACGTGTAATCAGGTCGGTCGTATGGCTAAAGCTAAATGTCGTATTGAAGCGATAGTTGAAAGAGTGAGATACTTGAAAATTATTGGCGTATTCCGGCTGTAGGAAAGGATTACCTTGCTGGAAAGTCAACTCATCCAATCTATCTTCAAATGGATTCAAATCCTGGTAAGAAGGTCGATTGATTCTTCGGCTATAAGAAAACTGAAAAGTGTTTTTTGGGTTCAGCGCATAAGTCAAGCCAGCAGAAGGGAAAAAGTTAACGTAGTCTCTTTCCACAAAATCATTATCGGTAGGCTTAGCGCTTGTCAAATCCCCAGTAGAATGGGTATGCTCTACACGAATACCCGCCTGAAGTCCCCATTTCTTAATCTGCTTGGAGAAATTGACATATCCTGCGTTGACATTTTCTTTGTATTCAAACTGATTACTTCTGTCCAAGTCACGAATACTCTCATCATTGATTACATTGAAGAAGTTAAAGCTATTATCTGTCCTCACTAATGAAATTTTGCTACCTATTTCAGCTTTACCTCCCCACAATGGGCGTTCGTGATCTAATTTGAAAGTGTAGATATCAATATCGGTCGGTGTAAAGGTGGAAAAAATTCGCTCATTCAAGATTTCCGTCTCAGCAGCATCTTTGTAGAAGTTAGGTTGGAAAGAGTTTCCTTCATTTCTAAAGAGACCGTAATCGGCATCGAAGTTCCAGCTGTTTCCCTTACCATTATCAATTTTGTAGTTCAGGTTGAAATTTAGATTATCGCGTGTTCCGCTTTGCATATTCTCGGCTATCAAAACGCTATCTACTGAAGATTCGCCCATTCTACCAATTAGTGTTCGGCTATTGTTTTGGTTACCATTATTATTTAGGTTCCCATTGACCAAGAAACCGATCGTTTGTGTTTTGCTCAAAAAGAAATCCGTTCCTAATCTGAAGTTTTGGCCGCTCCAATCTGATGCATTCAAACCATCTTGGTCAAAAACAAGTCCGGATTGCTCTCGGTAAATGCTCATATAATTTCTATTCTCTCCGTCATAATAACCGAAAGAACCAAAGGTGTTTAGGTTTTTATTCCGGAAATTTCCGTTGATAGAGCCATTGTATTGGCCTACCTCACCCATTGATCCACCTAGATTTAGGTTGGCATTGGCTCCCAATCGCTTATCCTTTTTCATTTTGATATTGATGATACCTGCTGTACTTTCGGCATCATAGCGGGAAGAAGGATTAGTGATGATCTCGATCGCTTCAATTTCTGTGCTTTGGATCGTCTTTAGAAAAGAAGCCAAGTCAGCAGAACTCAAAGGAGAAGGTTTTCCATCGATGTAGATTTGAACACCTGTACGGCCCAACATGGAGATATTATCATTGTTGTCGATGACTACACCCGGAGATTTTCGCAATAAGTCCATTGCATTATTCCCCGTCGCATTGATACTACCTTCCACATTCAAGACCATTCTATCTGGTCGAATCTCCAGCAGTGGCTTTTGTGCCTTAACTACTACTTCGCTTAATTCAGTGGAGCCAGACTGCAAGTCGATAGTACCGAGGTTTAGTTTTTGTCCGTCCGTCAAATTGATGACTTCAGACTGGTAAGGGGGTAATCCTACATAAGAAATATCCACCCAGTAAGCGCCTGCAGGCACTTGGAGGATAGCAAAACCACCATCTTCTTTGGAGTATTCTACCTTAAATAAACTGGAATCTTTGGCAAGTTTTAAGACAACGTTGGCGAAAGCTACTGGGTTGCCGTCGGGGTCATGGACTTTTCCTGTGATGAGTCCATTGTCGCTTTGTGCGGTTAAGGATTGGCTTGATAATAGCACAAGGGCACCCAATAGAAGAGTGAACTTCTTGAATAACATAGTCGGAGTGATTTTAGAGTTTTGAATAACAGTCGACTGCAAATGTATAAATACCGATGAAAGGATCCATTTCTTTTCGACGAACGGGCAATTGTTCCGATTAAAAATCGTTTCTGGCTAGATTTAAGTGGTTTTGGCGACTTTTATCGCTTAATGAAGAGAAATTTCAGTGGAAGAGCTATTTGGCTAGCTGAGATGGCTAGTATAGCTAGCCCTTAGGCTTCAGAAGAGGGGTAGTCGATATCATTATTCTTGTGAGTACCATTTTTAGATATAAGCATTCAGCATGATAACTAGCTCAGGCGATTAGCTTTCACTCATTTGTAAGGTTTTTCAATAACTTACGTGTTCCTTCTAGCTTGGATTTACCTTCGGTGACCCACTTTTTTTCATTGCCAAAAAAAGTGGGCAAAAAACGTTTTTGGCCATCGCTTCTTGAGCTACTAGCTCAAGCCATCCCAGAAAACGAAACTTCTCCGTCGAACAGTGTTTTGCCAGGCCACCCGCATATGGCGTAGCCTAGCGGCTACAAATTGTAGTGTCTTGGCTAGTGCCAAGGGACTAATTTGCCCCACAATACTTACACTTTAACTGTTATCTAAAACAAAATCGGATATAAGTATAGGATTAACAGTTTATCATGTTTGCTCCCCGGCTGGGGAGAATAAGCCGACTGCCTTATTCATTTTAGTGAAGAGTTAGTCCAAAATCCGTTAAGAACGGTACATTGTTTGAGCTTCGATAAGGCTGAAATTGAAATACTACTGCCCCAAAATCGAACCCCAAAAGAGTGTAAACTAATGATTTGGCGAGTTTGTACAGTTTAGGATTTTGGGCTAGCTCGTAGCGTTAAAAAATGAATACAGCATAGATTTTTGCCTCTTTGTATCATGACAAAGAGGTCGCCGAAGGCAGATTTAACAGGAGCATTAAGGCCATCCATTTTTGGTGAAGTGGGTTGGTCGATAGGTTAGTTAATAACGAATATCTACTTCCCCAAAATGGATGCACTGCAGAGCAGAGATTTGGAAAACCCAAATCTCTGCTCTTTAAAAATATGTCGGCTACAAGCTCATGCTTGTATGCCGGTTTGGGTGCGAGCTCCAGCTCGCTGTAAGTAATGATAGTACTTGTATGCTGTATCTCGGCGAGCATGAGCTCGCACCCAAAGACCGCAATACTAGTAGCGAACATCCAATATTATATAGCCAAAAATGGTGAAATGAATAGAAGGAAATCTGCCTAGTATCGACCACCCCACTTCTGAAGTCTAAGCTCTCGCGATCTGACTAATCAGCATTAAATTTCGTCTTACTTAAATTGGCTATGTTATGTCAATTTCCTTTTGCTAGATGAGAGCAAGAAGGATGGATATTTGTTATAACGACCTGTGGATCTACATTTCCCTTTCCTAATTCTTTATAGAGATGAGATCAGGCTTGACGCCCATTTCTATAAGCTTTCCAAGCACCTATTAGCTAAATAAACTATACTCCTTTGAACTCGAATTGCGGGATACCGACTATCAAGGTCTAGGAGAATTCGGGTGAGATGAGTGGGCTCAATACCCACAACTTACCAGATGAGCACCCACATCAAGATGTGGTTGCTGTGTGTGGCATCATAAGCTAGATTTGTATTAGTTAATTCACGCATGTATACTCTACGGTGTTTTAGCTGCTATTAGATATTGTTCTACACCTTTAAACATTACCAAAACACCAGTTATGAATTCTAAAAAAAATACATTCAACTTTATAAGGTACGCTTTTTTGTGCCTTTGTTGGACGACTATGATGAGTTATCCGAAGAGCTTACCGGCCCAACTCACCAATGGTGATTCTTATAATTATCAGGTCTTCACGCACAGAGCATGTTGGGATATCGATACAGAACTTGGTGCTGAAGATGCAACAGTTCGTATGACTGGAAGCCCGGCGGTTGGAGACCCTGTGACCGCCTGTATACAACTTGGCTTTGAATGTGTGTCATCCAACGTCCAGTTGATTAAAAAGAACCAAACCAATAACACAAGTTTTACGGTTAGCTATGAGGCTTATGAAGATGATAGGGGAGAGCGATGTTCCTTTGATGACGGCGATGATAACCGTAGTACTAGTAGTCAAACAAGGAGTGCCAAAGGTTTTGCCCCTTGTTTTTGGACAATTGGGGATTTCAATTCAGTGCTTGCAAAACGCAATGAATTTAAATCCGTCTGGCGATACGCCAAAGGAGATGGCAGTGCAGCTAGTGATCCCTTAGATTTTGGAGTGATTGCTGCAGGGCCTGGTAATTCATTCGGGGTAAAGACAGATATCAATTCCAACCGTAGTGCTCCAGCTTCTGCAGCCGCGGAGATGGGCTATAGCAATAGTTGGTCTGGTGGTGAATTTCAAGACGCTAATGATGTCTATTATACATTTGAGATAGCGCATTCCATGGAGGCTATTATTTCGACGATTCCATCGAATTTTAATACCTATCTGCATTTGATTGACTTTGCTACTGGAGATGTAATTGAATCCAATGATGACGCTGGGGGTACTACGGCTTCGGCTATTCAGAGGAACCTCTGCAGTGGGAAATATGGATTGGTAGTAGAAGGGTTTGGTGTAAATACGGGTGATTTTGAGTTGCGAGTATCCGTTAAAGAAATCCAAGTGAGTGCGGGGAGAATTGAAATAGATGGGAGTAGTACCCAATGCGAAACCCGTCAGTTAGATAGAATTAAATCAGTTGCTCTAGGAAGTAGCCCTATTCCTGGTCAAAGTCCTACCTACAGCTGGGAGATAAATACTAGCGATCCCAATGATCCAGCTGCTTGGGGCCCAGCAACAGGTGCTGGCACCAATCATGATTTAGAAAACCCTGGTCGGATGGGGGATACTGATATATGGTTTAGGCGCAAGGCCACCGATTGCGGCAGTATCGCTTTTTCCAATTTTGTAAAATATACCAATCAGCCTTTTAATGGGAGGGCCGGACAGCTTCGTTTATCGAGTAGCAATCCTATCCCTGCAGGAAGTGACGCTGGAAGCGTATTATCTACTCAACCTGCAACAGCTGGTCACGCCAGCAGTATCATTTGGCAGCAAAGGACAGTAGAGCAAGGTGTGGCTGGGGCTTGGTCTCCGATAACAGGTGCAACTGGACAAACCCTAACAATTGGAAACTTGGGAGTGACTACAGATTTTCAAAGAATCATCATAAGCGATTGTACAGATGAGGAAGAAGAATCAAATATCGTTCAAAAAGTAGTTATACCGGTAGATGGCGTTATCGAAGGAACGATTTTGAGCACATTAGGGACGCCAATTGGAAGTGTCCGGGTAGTGGCTACACTGCAAAATACCGTGCTAGGCTCTCCTCAAAATACTTATGAGAGCACTACTGGTTCAGATGGTAAATATCGAATTTCTAATATTTATTATGGTGCCGGAGAAGCCATTTTTCAGGTGGTCCCTTCGCGAGAGGATCATGAATTTATTAATGTAAGCAGTCCTCAAAACAGTACGGCTTCGGTTACTCTTGCGAGTCCTGCAACAGGCGATCCTCGCAATATTGCATCTGGAGTAGATTTTACAGACGCTGTCTCTTATACACATCTCCGAGCCCACGA
>CAJXUM010000165.1 GCA_913060855.1 uncultured Lewinella sp.
TTCGTCGGCAGCGTCAGATGTGTATAAGAGACAGCTATAATTACCTACTGCGAGCAGGAGCTCGCAACCCAGATCAGCAAACAAGCAAGAGCTTGTCGCCAACCTATATTTAAAGAGCAGAAATTTGGGAAATCCAAATTTCTGCTCTTTAGCGTATTCATTTTGGGGAAGTTTCCCCAGTCACACCCGAGGAAACTTCTGAAGTCTTGCCCCAGCCAATCTACCAGCCAATACCATAATCATCTCCATAATTACTGGCACTTCCCCAGAACGTACCGTTCTTCCAATCGAAGAAGATGCCGTTGATGGGGCCAGAGGTACGAGGCGCAAAATCTAGTTGATAGCCTTTTTCCATGAGGGCTTTGCGGGTTTCTTCTGGTGTGGTATCGTGCAGGAGTAATTTCCCGGGCTCGCTAAGGTGTTTGCCGAAGGAGCTGCGCATTTGGAAGCTATTGATATTAGCCGCTTCGGCAGCTTCTTGCGCATTCATCCCAAACTCTACAATGTTTAAGAAATATTGTAGCAGGTTTTGGTCTTGGCTATCGCCGCCTTGCACCGCAAAAGAGAGATAGGGCTTACCGTCTTTTAAGGCGAGACTAGGCGTGAGCGTGGCGCGAGGGCGCTTGCCGGGCGCTAAGACATTGAAAGGATTTTGTTTTTCATCCAATACGAAACTTTGCATCCGTTGGCTCATGCCGACTCCCGTCTTTCCCGCGATACAGGCCGGTACCCAGCCACCACTTGGCGTGATAGATACGACCCATCCTTCCTTGTCTACCGCTTGAATGGAGGTGGTCCCTATATAGAAGGCCTCTTCGTCGCTCATCTCCTGGGCAAAACGCGTATCATCCAGGCGAGGGCGAGACAAAGATGCCTTTCCCCAATTTTGTAGCAAATCCACAAAAGGATTTTTCATTCCCTCTCCTTCGAAGGGATAAGGATCGCCAGGACCAATATTGGGATCATTCTTTTCGGCATTCATCGCTTCCCAGCGCTTCTTAGCATATTCTTTCGACAAAAGTCCTTGGATAGGTTCTTCTGGTGGGAAATAAGGATCGCCATAATAGAAATCTCGATCCGCAAAGGCCATATTCATGGCTTGGTAGAGCGTGTGGATGTATTCCGTAGAATTGTATCCCATCGCTTTTAGATCAACGTTTTCTAGTAGGTTGAGGGCTTGTAGCAGTACTGGCCCTTGTACCCAATGCGTCAATTTATACACCTCGATCCCTTTGTAAGTCGTCATGACCGGCTCTTCAATATGCACCTTCCACGTATCCAAGTCTTCCATCGTAATCAAGCCGCCTTGTTCTTGCGCACCGCGCACAAACTCCTCAGCGATATCTCCTCGGTAAAAACGATCATAGGCTGCGTAGATAGCCGCCTCTCGATCTTTGCCGGCAAACTTGGCTTTTTGCTCAGCAGCTACCAACTTCTTCAGCGTAGCCAATAAGTCTTTCTGTACAAATATCTCGCCGGGATGAGGCCCTTCTCTTTTTTGTCGAGGATGAGTCAAGAATATCTTTTTGGAATAGGGCCATCTTTTGATGAGCGCCTTATTTTTCTCAATTTCGTCCGCATTATAAATTTCCATGGGGTAACCCGCAGCCATCTCCATAGCAGGGGCTAAGACCTCTTTCAGGCTCATCGTCCCATACTCGGCCAACATCGTAAATAGACCACCAGGTGTACCGGGCGTAACCGCTGCTAATGGACCATTCGCTGGTGGATAAGGTCGGCCTTTCTCTTTGAAGAATTCTGGGGTGGCACCTGTTGGCGCAACACCTAAGGCATTGATTCCGATTACCTTCTTGGTTTTCGGATTGTATATTAACGCTTGGGTTTCGCCTCCCCAGCTCAATTTATCCCACATCGTAGCCGTAGCAGCTAGCATAGCGCAGGCAGCATCCACCGCATTACCCCCTTTTTGAAAGATAGCTGAGCCCGCTGTAGCCCCTAGTGGCTTACCTGTAATGGCCACCCAATGCCGGCCTTGTATGACCGGTTTTTGTGTCTGCTGTGCAGCAAGCAATAAGGGCAGACCTAATAACAACACTAGTAAATAGCTAATTCTTTTCATATCCATCATTAGTTTTCTTTCTTGTGTATTTACAGCAAAGCCTAATGTAAAAAAGAATACCCACTTGGTTAAATAATCGTATCAAAAAGATTAGTTTTGACATTTTGAAACGTACTGCTGTAAGGTGATTCAACATTGACAGATGTATTTTGTTTGGACAATAGTCTTCGTCCACTCCACTCCCCTAGCCCGACATTAATCAGAGAATGATCCCTGCAGTAGCTGCTTATAATCAGAAATTTGAACATTATGACCATACAACAAGACACTTCTTTTCGATCTACCACTATGCTTTTGTTGCTACTTTGTTTGTTGCCACTCTCTTTTTTGGCCGCCCAGGATCAACAAGCGGAAGATAATTTCACCAAATATGTTCTCCTAGCCCCAGAGACGAATCAATTTCAGATGATTTATGAGGTAAGTGCTACGACGCCTGGTGCAAAATATTACTTCAACACCCTTCGCTTCGGCAATGAACATAAAGTATCAGGAGCTTATGATATGATGACGGGTGATTCTCTAAAATGGGAGATTGTAAAAGGGAATTACGCCAAGAGAAATGGATTTGCCTCCGCTTCTCTATCCGGTGAATACTTGAAAGTTAATTTGGCTCGCCCAGTTCCTGAAGGAGGAGAAGCAAGAATTAGAATTGATAAGACCTATAAGAATGCAGGTAATTATTTCAAGGAAGGTAAAGACATTGTCTTCAGTCGATCTTTGGGAATCAAGCGCAATGCCGTTGTCCTACCTAAGGGCTACGAACTGGTTGCTTGTAACTATCCTTCTCAGGTTACCCTAACACCAGAAGGGCAAATCATGGTGAGCTTTATGAATCGAGGCAACCGTTCCGTTCCTTTCAAGCTTAAAGCCCGCCCCGTTTCTAATCCTCCTAAAGCGGTAGCTACTACTACAGCTACTACCACTCCCCCAGCAGCGGGCAGTGGTCGCGACAAATCGAAAGCTCGGGTAGATTATATGCCCCCCGTAAGGACTTACCAAGACCGTGAGATTGTCTATTTCTTGCAAGAGCCTTCAACGCATTCTTTTCGATTATACCACGATTATACGGAAACTCACCCAGGTACCGATAAGTACTTAAATGTGGTGCGCCCAGGAAGCAAAGCCTCCAAGCCATCGGCCTTGATCCTCGATACCGGAGAGAAATTAGAAGTGGAGACCTTAAAAGGGGATGCCATCACCAAGAAGGGAATTGAGCTCAGTAGCACACCTACTGCAGATACAGAGGTCGTTGTGATTTGGTTTGAAGCGGTAAAAGAAGGGCAATCCGTCAGACTTCGCATTGAAGAAACCTATACAGACCCTAACCGATACCTAGTCCACAATGGTGAATTGATCTGGGATCGCAGTTTTGGTCGCAATCGAAATACCGTTATTCTGCCCAAAGGCTGGTACCTCACGGCGAGTTCTATGCCTGCCGTAATTGAGGAGACCCCAGATGGTGAAATTTCCTTGTTTTTCATGAATGACCGCCCGGATAATATGGATGTGTTTATTCGCGGACGTAAGCGATAGGGAATAGAAGTTAAAAGGGATATAGTCACAAAAGGACGAGACTTAACTCCGTGCCTTTGTGACTATATCTTTGATTAAAATGAATTAGCCAATCAAACGCTAGGATGATTAATTCCCTAGCTGCATTAATTGCCCCGTTTCCATCCAAGTTTTGAGATTACTCAGAATCAAATACCATTGTTTTGCCTCGGCTGCCATGTTCGAGAGAACTTAGATCTCTATAAATGGTTCTCTTACTCACTTTATACGCTTCAGCCAATTGATTGACCGATACAAATGACTTCGCTTGTAATTTCAGCAAAATGGAAGTCAGTCTTGACAACCTGGATATGTTATCTGAGTATGCCATTGTCTTTGGGTGCTGATTTACGCTTTACTTAAACCGATTTAAATGTGCAATAATCTGTTCACTATCATCATAAAGTCCAATATTTAGGTTCTTTAAATCACCACGGCGTGACATCAACTCGATGATGGGATAAACCGGGCGATCATAGGACCAATAAGCCTTATCGAGGAATAGCATAGGACTGGCGTAGCCAAAGGATTCATAATGATTTTGGGCAATATCTTGGAATATTTCTTGCATCGTCCCGGCGCTCCCCGGTGCAAAAATCACGCCTCCCTTTGCAATCGCTAATAAACCTTCTTCCCGCACACTATTGGCAAAATACTTGGCAATATGAGAGGCAAAAGGAGTCGGTGGTTCGTGCCCATAGTGCCAAGTGGGAATACCTAGACTTTTAAAGTCACTAGTGGGATGTTGTTCCAATACCTGGAAAGCCGTAGGCAGCCAGTTGGGGTGATTGTACTTGGGTGCGGTGGCCAGGATAGCAATAGCCTCGTGCAGCGCAGCAGCAGGCTTTCCCGCTAGCCAGGCCCCGACATGGGTAGCCTCCATCGCTCCTGGCCCACCTCCCGATAGCATCAGGTAACCCGCCTCCGTTAGCTCTTTAGCTATCTCGGTAATTTGGCGATAGCTTTGACTAGCTCGGCTTAGGCCATGCCCGCCCATGATCGCCACGACTTTTTTCTCTTCTACTTCATGGAGAAACTCTTGCAAGGCATCCGTAATGGAGTGGTCATGCAACCTCCGAGCCAAGGTTTCTTTAATGGCATGCGTTTCTTTTCCGGTCTTGATATAGTGATCGTAAACTACCTTATCGAGTGTTTGTTGGTAGGTTTCGGGTTGACGATAATTATACTTACTGTAAAGATTTTCTCGAGTATACAATGTGCTAGGATAACAATGATAGGGTACATCTAAATGAGGAAACAGGTAGTTATTCACCGAGAGGTGCGCCCATAGAGAAGGCGACATTTGACATCCCAAAAAGAGGCAGTCTTTGAATTCCCGATCTAAGATTAGTCTTTCAATCTCACGCAGATCTAGCGATTGTACGGCAATGCTCTCAATCGTACTAGCAGTCAAATGAGCTTTTAGGGCAGGTATCGATTCGAATTCTTTCATGCGTTGTTTTTTAAATATGGTTTCAGGAGTAAATACTAATCAAAAGCGTCCTTCTATCACTTACCACCCTCGTTATCAAAATTTTAAATCACTAACACCCAGTATTAAACACTTCAATTACACTCACTTCACTACCCCAGCCTCGCCCGATCGCCGAGGATCAGCCCCAGCTCGCACCTGGCCCTTCTCTACCATGACAGCCGCTCCGTATCCCATCCGCAATTCTCCGTAGGTCGAGATAGCCTGCAATTCGTGTCCCAGCAAATTAAGCTGTTGCAATACGCCTGGCGCAAAGCCATTCTCGACTTGTACGACAATGTCCGTGACCTTCGATCGGTCCTTGCTATCTCGCTGCACACCTACCAAGAAACGAGGGAGCTCCAAAGCTGCCTGCGGACCTAAGCCCTGGTCGATAATACCAGTCGTCATTTGATAAACGGCGGAAGTAATCCAGGCATTGCCTGCAGCGCCCAGTGCAACGAAAGGCTCTTGCTTATCGGCTGTCCCTTTAAAAATCATGGTAGGGCTGATACTGGTCACATTCCTCGCAAAAGGAATTCGGGCATTGTAGCGTTTCGGATTAGAGCTATAGGAACGAAGCTTATCATTATAAATGAAGCCGAGCCCCGGTGTCACGTAGAAATTACCGCCCCAAGTACCCAGGGTTTGGGTAACCGACACCATATTGCCGTCGCCATCTGCTACGGCAAAAGCAGTCGTTCCTGTAGAGGATTTCGCTTCCAATACCCCTTCAGCGCCCCAACTAGCCGCTACCCGCGTATCCAGGCAGGTACTATCCAATGGGGTGACGCTTTGAATAGGATTAAAACAAGATGCCCATCGACTTTCCGCCGTCGCCTTATCCGTAAAGGGCGTGAGATTGACGGGCCAAAGGCCAGGATCGGCGATACGGCCACTGGTGGAAGGAGACAATTTCCAGGCTTCGATCATCGCATGGGCTGTCGCGGCATCTTGGGTATAGGCTTCCGGTTTTTTATAAGCGTCTAAAAGGTTGAGCTTGGCGGTGAGGAGGGCGCCTCCGGAGACGGGGGGAGCGCCAGCATAGATGGTATGATCTCGATAGGTAGTTTGTACGACCGGGCGCTCTACGGCATAGTAGCGGGAGAGGTCGTTTAGTGTCATCACATTGCCTTTACTTCTCAAATCTTCCACCATTCGTTGGGCGACACGTCCTTTATAGAATCCATCTTTGCCGCGATAAGCGATCATACCTAAGGTATAGGCCAAATCGGGATTGCGTAAGGTATCGCCAGCCTGCAATGTTTGTCCATTTCGAAAGAACAGTGACTGACAACGATTGCAGCGTTCATAGGCTTCGCGTTCCATTGACAGCGTAGTCGCGAACGAAGCATCGATCGCATAACCCTCCTTGGCCAAACGAATCGCCGGTTCCAACAAGTCTTTCCATGCCACTTTCTTGCTGCCATAGCGTTGCCAAGCCAATTCCATACCCGCCACGGTGCCGGGCACATTCACTAAAACAGGGCCGGTGTTAGGAATAGATTGCAATTGTCCATTCGACAAAGAAGCCGCTTCGGGAACTCGGGTCAAAAACTCGATGCAGGTGGGTGCGGCCATCCCTTTAAGGTAGACCAGCATTTCACCGTACCCTCCTACCCCACTCGCGTCTGGCTCCACGACGCCTAGGGCAAAAGAAACGGCGATGGCCGCATCGACTACATTGCCTCCGGCCTCCAGGATTTCGAGCCCAGCAGCGGTGGCCAGCGGATGAGCGCTAGAGATCCCTGCTTTGCCTTTAGCCTCCTCTTTCAAAGTGGGTCTGTCTTCAATCAAGCGATACATGATTTGCATGGCTTGTTCTTCATTATTTGCCTTGGCGATATCGGACCGACACTGGGTCACTAATTTTTTCCACTTCGTCGCCGTTTTTCCAATGTTCAACTGATATCTTTCACTCAGGAAATCCACGGTCTTATCGAAATAGTTCAAATATTGATCAGGGCCTTCTGAAGGCAAGGCTATAGATTGTTTTTGCTGTTGTCCTAAGGGAGCGGGAGCGGGTAGTACACTCAGTTGCAACTGTTCCGCTAAAGGCTGTACGGTAGGGCGGGAAGGCCCGATGATTGGGTCTCCATTGTAGGCCGGCGGGTTGCGAGTGATATCTTGTAGGAGTAAATGCTTGGCCTCTTTACTCCAGACGGCAATGGCCCGGCTGGTGCTTAACAAGTTGGTGTAACTCCCCTGCGCATCTGTCACCCAAAGTCCCATGGGTTGGTTGCGGGTAGAGAAGGTAATCAATTCCCCATCTGGTGACCACTGCGGAAAAAGCGGCCGTTTCCCTGTTTGAATCGTCCTTCGTTTCTTTTTATTGGCCAACTCCATTATTTGAAGGCGCTGTTCCTTTTTCCGCTCATTAATATATAATAGCTGGTTTCCATCTGGATGCAAGGCCGGAGAATGATCGGGGCCTAAGGTGCTTGTAACCTGCGTTGTCTGGCCATCTGATTTCCGCATCCAGATATCTGAACGGGCACCTAGTCCTCTAGTCCAGACCATCGTCCCATCTTGGGCAAAACTCGGCTGAAGGTCGGGTTCGGCGGAACTAATGATGGCTTGTGTTGTTCCTTTCGGCCCTTCTTCAGGAATGACCATCTCCCAAATATCAAAGGCTCCTGTTGTATCCGTGGCGTAAAATAATCGCTCTCCATCAGGATGCCAAACCGGATCGCGTTCCTCGGCTCGGCTCTGCGTCAAAGGGGTCCAGGTCCCGCTGATCAAAGTCTTGGAAGTCGGGTCAAGCTTCGCCATCCAAAGGTCCCCCTGCCAACTGATAACCAAACGGCCATCGCGACTTAGACTCATGCCACTAGGGGTCAGTATAGGTGGTTGGATTGGCTCATGAAAAGATACAAATAGTAATAATAATGATAAACAGGATAAGACGATTTTGCCCATGGTTCTTTGCCGCAGTTAATGAAATAGCAAAGTAATAAATTTTGGGCGGTGTGAGGAGGGCTATTGCTCAGCAATTTATAGGCTGAATTAAAAAGGTGAAGAATCGACAGGCGAAGAGGTCAATGCATTCACCTCTTCGCTACTTTCACCCATTCACCACACAACCTCACTGGGTTTGGATGCGGGATCGCTCTTCATCCGCTCCTGCCTTGTGATTTCGATCTGCCTTTAGTTTTTTGTTGCCAAAGGTTCGGAAGTAGGACAGGCGGACGATTCTCGATCTCGCAGATTCGGCGCGATAATCCACTTCGGCTCTAGACTGAAACCCCTCTTCGGTCAAGTTTCCAAAATCAGAGAAAATACGCATCGACTTAAAAAGATCGGTTATAGTCAATTGAAAACTACCCTGCTCATTTTTCAGTTGCTTTCTAAATCCAGCGTTCAACATCCCAAACCCTTTATAGTGCCTGGAGCCATCGTAAGCCGGGCCATTGTACCAACCTGATAGCTCAAGGTTCAAGCTCTTGGATAGTTCCAGATTGTGACTACCGTAAAGATTGTAAGTCATATAATCCTTGATCACCTGTTCTTTAGTATGTGTGAGTTGAAATTCGCGAATACTTCCTACTATCCCCATATTGAAGCTCCACCAGGGCGTTACATCTACAGGAATATCGGTCTGCAAACTAAAGTTCTTTTGATAGGCCATATTCTGTGGGGAAATCAGTACAAGGTCTCCCTCTGCATTCTCTACCACCTGATAACGAACAATTGGATTTTCATCGTGCTTATAAGTCATTGAAAAAGTTAACGCGCTGTACTGATAAGCCAGTCTCGCATTTTGTGTAATAGTAGGCTTAAGCAAGGGATTCCCAGTAAATACAGAAAGGGGTCCATTATACACCAGGAAAGAGGCTAAATCATTGTAATCGGGTCGCGTAATACGCTGGGTGTAGGAAAACTGTAATTGTGACCGCTCCGAAAATTGTTTGGAGAAAAACACCGAGGGAAACAAGCGCCCAAAAGCCACATTAGTGGTAGGAGATTGTCTTTCCCAGTACTCAAACCTTGCGCCCAGGCTGAGTTCAGTAGAACTACTAAGGGGATAGTGAAAAGAGGAGTAGGCCGCTCCAATAGACTCGATGAGATCCACCGCTGTAGTCGAACGGGTATCTAATTGCCAAGATTCCTGTTCTTTCCGTTCGATCTGAGCGTAGTTGGCCGTCTGCGAATAGGAGGCTTTTATTCCTCCCTCCCACTTGAGCTGCGAAGCAAATTCTTTTTCGGCATCCACTTTCAGAACGCCAACATCAATCTGCGTGTGGCCTGTCTCTTATACACATCTGACGCTGCCGACGAAGAGGATAGTGTAGATCT
>CAJXUM010000166.1 GCA_913060855.1 uncultured Lewinella sp.
GATCAGCCTCGGTCTCGTGGGCTCGGAGATGTGTATAAGAGACAGGTATTTAGGAGGTCATCCTCAGGCTAAGACACCAAACATAGATCGTTTAGCAAGTAAGGGAGTTGCGTTTACACATGCTTATTGTTCTGCTCCATTGTGTAACCCCTCTCGTATTAGCCTATTAACGGGCATACGCCCTTCAAATTCGGGAGTGTACGGTAATGGAGAGCGTTTAAGAGAAAAATTACCATCTGCTTCAACATTGATGCAGTATCTGAAACAATATGGATATTCTACACAAGGTGGTGGGAAAATATTTCATGGGGCTAATAAACCAGGAGATGTAGATTCCTGGGATTTTTATTATAAAGCAGGTGACTTTACCCGTGCCAGTGGTAGAGATGTAAATTTACCTGAAGATGCGTGGGCACCCTGGGGAGCTATTGATGTTGAAGATGAAGAAATGCTCGATGTGAAAGTTGTTAACTGGGCAATTTCTGAATTGGAGAAGTCACATGACAAACCTTTTTTCCTGGCTTGTGGTTTCACCAAACCTCACCTACCCTGGTATGTCCCCCAAAAGTATTTCGATATGCATCCTTTGGATGAAATAATTTTACCAAAAACAAAGGATGATGATCGTAATGACCTTCCTGAGTTTGGTAAAAGACTCGCAAGGGAAGTACACACCATTTCTACCGGTCAGAATCATATTAAGAGCGGAAAAGAAGATCACGAACTGGTGTTGAAATACGATCAGTGGCATAAAGGTGTACAAGCATATCTCGCCACAATTAGTTTTGTAGATGCTTATGTGGGTGAACTTTTAGATGCTTTAGAGAATAGCCAATATGCAGAGAATACCATTGTGGTATTGTGGGGCGATCACGGATGGCATCTGGGTGAGAAACAGCATTGGCGTAAACACGCTTTATGGGAAAATACCACCCGTACACCACTGATATTTTCTTTTCCCGATAAGATTGAGAAAAATCGCCTTTGCAAGTCTCCTGTTGGTTTTATTGATATTTACCCGACAATCATTGAACTCTGTGGATTACCTAAAAGAAAAGAATTAGATGGAGAGAGCTTCGTGTCTTTGTTGCAAAATCCTGAGACAAAATGGGATAGACCGGTGCTGACAACATATGGTAAAGGAAATCATGCAGTTCGTACCAAAAGATGGAGATACATCCATTATTTTGACGGGACAGAGGAATTATATGACCACCAAAATGATCCAGAGGAGTGGGAAAACTTAGCTGGTTTGCCCAAATACAGAAATGTTATTAAGAAATTGAAAAAGACTTTACCAAAAACAGAACGGGACTAATGAGAAAAAGACATTCAATAATTATATGGAGTAAACTACTTTTATTGCTGTCATTTTGCTTGCAGGGATGTGATGAGGTAGCCGAAAGCAAAAAGCCTAATATTTTAATTTGTATTGCTGACGATGCAGGGCATATGGGTAAAAATGTTTCGTGGGTGAATACTCCTGCTTTCGACCGTGTGGCAACCGAGGGAATTAGCTTTTCCAATGCTTATACACCCAATGCCAAGTGTGCACCTTCGAGGGCTTGTTTGCTTACAGGTAGAAATTCATGGCAGTTAAAAGAGGCTGCTAACCATTGGAATAACTTTTCTGCTGAGTTTAGAACCTACCCTGAAACCTTAAAAGATTTTGGATACTTTACTGGCTTTACGGGAAAGGGTTGGGGACCAGGTAATCCCGGAGAAGTTGACGGAAAAACACGTGAACTTTGTGGTACTGCTTGGAGCAGTATCAAAAGAGAAGTTCCGACAAATTCAATTGCCGCCACAGATTACGCTGCTAATTTTACTGATTTCTACAATCATAAGCAGGAAGACCAAGCTTTCTGTTTCTGGTATGGTGCCCGTGAACCGCATCGCAGCTATGAGTACGGTTCTTCTTTAAAGGCAGGTAAAAAGCTTTCTGATATAAAGGAAGTGCCTCCATTTTTTCCGGATAACGATATTGTGAGGACAGATATACTGGACTATGCTTTGGAGGTTGAATATTTTGACTCGCATGTAACAGAAATCCTGGATTTTCTTGAATCTAAAGGTGAGTTGGACAATACAATTGTTATTGTCACTTCCGATCATGGTATGCCCTTCCCCAGGGCAAAAAGCGATGAATATGACGATTCAAACCATATTCCATTGGCCATAATGTGGGGGAAGAAAGTCAAAAACCCGGGAAGGGTGATTGATGAATACATAAGCTTAATTGATATCGCTCCAACCTTTTTTGAGGCAATTGGACTGAATTGGGAAGAGACGGGAATGCAGGAAACTCCGGGCACCAGCCTTTTACCGTTTTTGAAAGGAGAAAATAAGGACTTTAGGGATTATGTACTGATTGGAAAGGAGCGTCATGATGTAGGCCGCCCAAACGATTATGGCTACCCTATCAGGGGAATAGTAAGAGATGATTGGATGTACCTGAGAAATTACCGGCCAGATCTATGGCCAGCTGGCAACCCTGAGTGCGGATATTCGACAGTTGATGGAAGTCCTACTAAGACGGAAGTCCTGAAATCACGTCATAATCCTGAAACTAAATATTTATGGGATTGGTCGTTTGGGAAAAGACCAGTTGAAGAGCTTTTCTATTTGCCAGATGACCCATATTGTATAAATAATCTGGCAATGAATGATAAACATAAACCAGTAAAAGATGAATTAATCTTTAAAATGGAGGAGGAGCTGAAGAAGCAGGGCGATCCCCGAATGTTTGGGAATGGAGATATCTTTCATACTTATTATTATACATGGGATCCATACCGAAACCTATATGACAGGATGGTAAATAAGGGTGAAAAGATCGTTCCAATATGGATCAATGAGTCTGATATTGAAACTGATTTGATGGAATAAGAAAACTATAATCATGAATCGTAAATTGTCTTTTGTTCTATTGTTAGTTGCCCTCATTCTAGGTTCGTGTTCAAAACAAATACAACAGCCCAACATTGTATTCTTCTTAGTTGATGATTTAGGCTGGACAGATGTTGGTTGTTATGGTAGTCAGTTCTACGAAACGCCGAATATTGATGCACTGGCTGAATCAGGGGTTCGATTTACGGATGCGTATGCGGCATGCCATGTTTGTTCTCCAACCCGCGCAAGCATCATGACCGGAAAATATCCAGCCAGCATTAATTTGACCGATTGGTTAACTGGCCGAAGGGATTTTCCCTTTCAAAAAATGCTGAATGTGAAAATCAACCAACATCTTCCTTATGATGTGAAAACACTTCCCGCAACTTTAAAGGCAAATGGTTATAAAACGGCTATTTATGGCAAATGGCATTTGGGAGAAGACTCTGCTTCAACAACTCGTCAGGGGTTCGATACGCATATTCCTGATTGGAATCGTGGTTGGCCAAAGGATGGTTACTACTTTCCATATGGAATGAAGGGACTGGAAGAAGGTGATGATGGAGAATACCTCACTGACCGGATGACTACCGAAGCTTTAAAATATATTGAGCAAAACAGAGACAAGCCATTCTTTCTTTATTTATCACATTTTGCAGTTCACGATCCTATTGAAGGTCGACCTGATTTGGTTGAAAAGTATCAGGAAAAACGGATAAGAATGCTCCCTCCTGAAGGTCATCCTTTCATTTTAGAAGGAAAACCAGGTGTGGAAAATCCAATTTCAAGAGTCGAGCTGGATAAAGCAATTGATCAAGAGGAGTATCAAGGGTTTAAGGTGTTTCCCAATCAAACGGTCAAAATCAAACAACACCAGGATAATGTGCAATTTGCAGGAATGGTTGAAAGTATGGACGAAAGCCTTGGACGGGTACTCAAGAAACTGAATGAACTGGAGATAGATGAGCAAACAATAGTAATATTTTATTCAGATAATGGCGGAATGTCGGCAGCTAATTTCTGGAACCCCAAGCGAATTATTCCAGAGGAGGAGCTGGATAAAGCATTTTCAACTTCCAACTTACCACTTCGAGGAGGAAAGGGTTGGATGTATGAAGGCGGAATTCGAGTTCCTTTGATTATTAAATGGCCAGGAAAAGGATTGCAAAAAGTAACATGTGATGTTCCGGTAACCAGTCCTGATTTTTTTCCAACAATTTTGGAGATGGTTGGTATCAAAAACACGGAAAACGCTGACGGCCTTAGTTTGGTGCCTTTACTAACTGGTGATTCAATACTAAATCGTAAAGCTATTTTCTGGCACTTCCCACATTACAGCAATCATGGAATGCAAAGCGCAGGAGGTGCTGTCAGATCTGGAGATTTCAAGTTACTTGAATACTACGACACAGGTAAAGTTCAGCTTTTCAACCTTAAGAATGATATTGGCGAGCAAAAAGATTTATCGAAAATTGAGGTTGAAAAAACCAATGAATTGAAAGAAAAACTACATAAATGGCGGGCTAAAGTTGGAGCGCAAATGATGAAGCCAAATCCAGATTATGATCCTGCTATAAAACCGGAGTAGTTTTATAAATAGGTAGACAAAAAATAAGTGCCGCTCTAAAAAACGCCACATCAGTGCCGCAGGACGCTTCTTCTCGCATAGATACTGATTGTTGAGATTAATCATATAAGTCCAATTCCGGCTTACCCAAACACTACCAGTCCGGTAATTACTCACTCATCACGGCAGATACTAAGTAGCGCTAGATTCCACCTGCGAAATGCTTCACCTTTGAGACAACAAGTCAAAGATACTTCCAAAAGGATTCAAGACTTGAATTGATTGTCTAACAAAAAAATGTGATCATGCGTACTTTATTTCTATGCCTTTCTCTTTTTTTCTTTTCTGCTATTTCTCCCACCAATGACCTGGTGGGGGCTTGAATCATCACCACTCCTGATGAAAACGGTGACCCCATCACTTGGGAAATTACCTTAACGAAAGATGGTGCTTATACGGTTGACCTTATGGTAGATGGTATTGTTGATATACATGGTAAATATTGGGTAGATGGCCAGCAAATCACCTTCCAAAACAATAAAGAATGCGGTTGCTGCAATGACAAAGGACTGTATAAGTTTGGGATTGAAAATGAGCAGCTTTGGGTGGACCCGATTGAAGACAATTGTAAACTCCGCAAGCCTCCCCACAAGGTCTACTTTACCAAATCCTAAGACTTATCTGATTTCCTCTTGTAAACCCTAAAACCTACTAACATGAATTTGCTTTCTCTTTTTCCCAAAGTAATAAGCGTTTTTCTACTGCTGATGGCACTTTCTACCCCCTCAGCCATTGCCCAACCCAAATGGCAGGTAGCCAAGCATACAACGAACTATCAAGATTGGCAGCGGATGCCAGTGGGATCTGGTTTCCCCGTAAAGACCTTTGCATTCCACGATTTTGATGGCGATGGAAAAACCGATGTATTCACTTCTTATCGCGGGGCTTTTCAGTATTCTTCTGGTGGAAAAACCGCTTGGCGCACGCTCAATACGCGCTTTAGTGACTCCAATACCCATGGAAACGGCGTAGATTGGGAGAACCTCCGCTTTGGGGATATTGATGGAGATAGAAAAATGGATGTTTTCTTCCCGTGGAAAGGCAATTTTGTCTATGTGTCGGCGGGGAAGGGAGATGCCATTGTGCTGAGAAAAGCAGATGTGCCAATCTCTCAGGTATTTATAGGTGATTTTGATGGCGATAGAAAGGCTGAAATTTTTTACAAACCGAAACGATAGAAAGAAGGAATTTTTTATTTTTAAGCCATCTACTCTATCCTGCCCAATATAGGTCGAAGTTTCAACATCAATTGGCCGAAAGTTTGAAACTTCGACCAACAATACCCAATTAATTCTCAGCGCTGATGAAGCATTACTTCAGTATATTTTTACTGCTATTCTTCTTTCTACCAGGGAAAGCAGATACTACCTCAGCATACCATTTACGAGCCGATTTTGAAGCCGTAAACTCGGAAGGAGAAGGCTATAATGACCTCTATACTTATACACAGATACTGGTGGACCCTACAGAATCCTGGACGTATGAAGAAGTATTGTCCAAAAACGAGGCATTCATGCCCAACACTAGTAGAAAGGATAAGGATATTGAGCAGGTCTATTGGGTAAAACTGCAACTACGTTCGGACGAAAACAAGCGCGCCCTATTCTCAGCTGGCTATCTATTTGGCGATTATGCAAAAGTCGACATTTATTACGAAGAGCAGGACTCCCTCATCGTTCAAAGAGCAGGTTCAAGACGAAAGGCGGCCGAGAAGACTATCCGGCGTATGGGCTCATACTTCTGGGTGGATGTCACCGCCGATGCTATTAGGACGGTATACCTTAGAATTGACAATGCCAACTGGCCCTGTGATTGCTGGGATCGAAATCCGGTATCCATTTATCATATTGATGATACTTCTATTAGAAACCTTTCAGCTGCTTATGTCTTGACCGATTTTTCTGAAGATAAAACAAGCTCTTTCACTTGGGAACCAGGTCGAATAGCCAGGTCTCCAGGCGATAAAGTCAAACCCAGTATTTGGTGGTGGAAAACGCCAAGGATTGCCTCCTTGGCTAGGTACTTTGAATTCTACCCGGATCCAAGTTGCGGTCAATCCTTATCGGAGGTTCAAACCCGTTGGGATGAGCAAGCCTTTTTTAGATACTTCCAAGGTCCAGAATTTAATGCGGATACTTGTTATTGGGCTCGTCTCACCCTGTATAACCCCAAACCGTTTTCTCAAATCAGAACCTTCGCCTATTGGGACTATAAGTGGGAAAATATCGAATATTATCTACCGGATCAGCTAGGAAACTATACTAGATTCCAAGCCAAGCCTGTCGAAAATAATCAGGAAGCTTTTACGTTCACCGTACCAGCGAAAGATACCTTGACCTTATACATTCGATATCCGCTTAGTTATCAGATGCAGTCCGCCAATGGATCTATCGTAGACATTCCAAAGGGAGAGCTAGATCAGCAGGCTGAGCTGGGGTACCTTAAATTCTTCTTAGCAGGTGGGATGTTTTTATTTATTATTTATTTCTTCTTCCAGCTGATCGTTGGTCGGCAACGGATAGTCTTCCACTATTTCTTCATGCTGATTGGCTTTTTCCCATTTTTGCTCCTCAGTTTGGATCTCACTTATCTGTTTGTTTTTACTAAAACGCTATTAATGCACCGATCCGTTTTCGCCATGTCCTGGGTTATCATTTTCGCCTCCCTTTTAGCCATGGTTGGTTTTTTAAACTTCACCCAGGTGAGTTTAAATCTAAAGCTGTACTTCCCGAAATATGTCACACTCATGAATGTCTTGATAGTTGTCAAATTGTGTCTTGCGATAGTAGGAGTAATCCTGCTAATCTACTTGTTCAAGTTTGAAAAAGCAAATGATACATTCATCAAATTGCACATGCAAATTCAATCCATTTCGGGCTTTTATCATGCTTCGGCAACGTTCCTTATCGTTTGCATTGCCCTACATGCGTTTGCCCAAAAAGTCCCGCTTAGTGGTAGCTTTTTATTGGCTACTTTACCAGTGGGTTTGGCGACCATACATGCTTCTATAGCTCAAGTCTTTCATTTCACTTTTAATCTATCTTTTCTTCCATTTATTATTGGTATGCTGCTAACATTAATACTGTTTGGTGTATTCGTAGCCTCAAAAACTAACCTTCAGAAACAAGAAGAACACAAGGCCATTCAACAAAAAATCACTTTAGAAAATGAGCTATTGCAAATTGAATCCAAGGCGCTCCGAGCACAAATGAATCCTCATTTCATTTTTAACTGCCTAAATTTAATTAAGAGTTTAATCCAGGAAGAGGCCAACAAAAAAGCCATACATTACCTGACTTTGTTTTCTAAGTTTATTCGGAACGTTCTTCATTATTCAGAGGAAAAACAAATTACCCTAGAGGAAGAGCTGCAGTTGTCCAAAACCTATTTGGAAATGGAGAAATTGAGGTTTGAAAAGTCCTTTAGCTATAGTCTTCAGATAGCTCCAAATGTAGATACAAGTTTTATCAAAGTACCGCCCATGATTTTGCAACCGTTTTTAGAAAATGCCATTTGGCATGGCCTTCTGCATAAAGACGGAGAACGAGAACTCAAACTAGCTGTGCAAGGAGAAGAAAGTTCAATCGTTTGTATTATTGAAGATAATGGGATAGGCAGGGAGCAGGCCAAAGTGCTACAGTTAAACACTCAAAAACAGCATCGGTCTTTCGGCACCCAGCTCACGCAGGATCGCCTCCAGGTAAATAACCGATTGTTTAATTCCAAATATCTCGTTAATATTATCGATAAAATGGGAAATGACAAAGTCGGCGGAACTCGGGTTGAGCTACACTTTAATTCACATTAATAGACCGCAGACTAATGATAAAAGCCATACTCATAGACGATGAGGCAAAATGCTTAACCAGTTTATTTGCCGACCTAAGCGAATACTGTCCACAGGTAGAAGTACTACAACAATGTGGATCGGCCAAGGAGGGCCTGAAGGCCATTCGTCAGCTGCAGCCGAATCTGGTATTCCTAGATATCAATATGCCGTGGATGACAGGCTTAGAGTTATTGGAGGTAGTGGGCGAAATTGATTTTGATGTCATATTTACTACCGCCCATGATCAGTATGCTGTGCAGGCTTTTCGATTGAGTGCAATCGATTATTTGTTAAAACCCATTGATTACCAAGACCTCATCGAAGCAGTTCGCAAAGTCGAAAATAAGGGTCAAGGAGTAAGTCCCGAACAGTTATCACTTTTGAAAGAAAATATGGACCCTGATTCCAACCTACAACGAATTGGGGTTCCAACTAAAGCAGGGATAGACTTCATTTTGATTCAGGACATTCTGTATTGTGAAGCAGATAGCAATTACACTTTTGTACACCTGGAAGGAGATAAACGCCTTTATTCCGCTAGAACCTTAAAGGAATTTGAGCAGCTCTTACAGCAAGATTCCTTTTGCCGAATTCATCAATCTTTTCTCATCAACCTCAATCATTTGAAAAAATATTTCCGGGGAGATGGAGGCTATGTAGAGATGGTTAATGGCGTTAGTTTGAATGTCTCCAGGTCTAAAAAAGAGGAGTTGTTGGCAAAAATCAGGATGTAATAAGATCACATAGGCTCAGGGTTTTAGATCAAACCCACCCACCTAGAATGCTGCATTAGTAAGTATAGACTTGAGAGCAACCGTTTTTGCTTGATGTTGAAGACCACAGTATATTCAATCGTTATTTCCGTATTTCATAGGTCCAAGATCTATCCTGCTTGAGGGGAATGATAAAATCCGCTTAGGTAAAGGAGAAACTCCAAGCATATAGATTATGATCAATATTTGGAGTATTGAGTAATTAATGACGTAAATTTGAAATCTAAAGAGAAAGGTATAATTTCTGTCTCTTATACACATCTGACGCTGCCGACGA
>CAJXUM010000167.1 GCA_913060855.1 uncultured Lewinella sp.
TACACTATCCTCTTCGTCGGCAGCGTCAGATGTGTATAAGAGACAGATTCATGATCATGCAAGGAAAGGTAACTTTCATCTATAGAATTGTGAAAGATATGAGTGGAGTCAAGTGGGTCTTCGTATTTAATAGTAGAGGAATAAGTATCTCCCACACTGAGAACCATCATAGACGCCGATATATCAGTGACATCAGGCAATTGATCCAATTCCTGTTTCAGTAAATCCGGGGAGTTGCCCTGTAAATCTATATTGAGGATGTTCTCCGTTTTGAATCCAAGATCGAAATTTAAAGAATACTTGTATTGTTTATAACCTATACTGACGGCGACAATGAAGCAAATGGATAAAATATATTGAAAGGTAATCAGCCCTTTCCGAACATTGATATGTTTAAACAATCGCAATTTACTGGCATCCTTCATCACTTTCACGGGATCTATTCGCGAAAAGAATAAAGCAGGGAAAAATCCAGCTAGTAAGCCTATCGCAACCGCCATTAGGCCAAAATAAAAATAGGTTGCTGCTGCTGGGCGCAAAAAGATTCTACTCAAAAACTTAGGTTCAATGCTCAAAAATCCAGGCCGAATCAATAAGAATACCAAATAGGAAAACAGAAGTGACAACAAGGCTATTAGAATGGATTCCGTCACAAATTGTAAGAAAACCTGTGACCTGGAAGCACCCACCACCTTTCGGATTCCAACTTCCTTGGATCGGCGCAACGCCCGCGCTATTGACAAGTTGGTATAATTGAAGCAAGCCGATAAAATAACCACAAAGGCTAGGCCTGACAAAATCCAGATAAAAAGAGTCCCAAAGTTAAAACCTAGCTGATTGGATAGCGGTTTGCTAATGACAACTTCGCTTAATGGCTGTAAGCTTAAATCGATTTTTATTTTTCCTAATTGGGTGTTTTCCTTTAGGGCAATTTGAGTTAAGCCCTCCTGCACACTTTCCAATTTTGCCTCTTCTGGTAATAGTAGATATACGTAATTAGACCACATAAAAGTCCAATTCAACCATTGACTATTCTGCTCGGCCTGCATTTTGTTCTCTTGGGTAATCAATGACCCAAGCATTTCAAATTGAATGTGAGAATTCGTCGGAGGATCTTTCATTACGCCCGTAACCGTGTAGTTTTCATCTTCTATACTGACCACTTCTCCGATAACAGCTAATTTCCCAAATAATTTTAAAGCCGAAGTTTCTGTCAAGACAAGGGCATATGGATCATTTAATGCCGACTCTGCATTCCCACTTAGCAAGTCAAACGAAAAAACGCGAAAAAAACCATCAGAAGCCCAAATACCTCTAAACGGTAAGGTCTTTTCGCCAACAACTAAGTCCTTTCGAAAAGCACGATTAATAATGACTAGATCTTCAACCCCTGCTAGTGTAGTTTCAATTTTCCGCCCTGCGAGTATCGAAGTGGAAGCGTAGTCCTCAGGATCTTCTCCGACAGCCTGGTAGGTATTATTGACTCGATAGATTCTGTCATAATTAGTATGAAAAGTATCAAAGTTCTTTAGCTCTGTCACAAAAGTGATCAGAAGCAGACCGACAGACATGCTAATAGCCAATCCCACGATGTTAATCGCGGAGAACAGCTTGTTTTTTGCCAGGCTGCGAAAGGAGGTTTTGAAATAGTTCTGGATAATAGTCAGGTGATTCATCGGATAGGTATATTTAGGTGATCGGACCGTATAGCCCCGAAAAAACTTGATGACATCAATAATGTAAATCAACCTAGCTCTCCTTCGCCCATGAGCAGTCAGGTTTCGTCCAAAATACTCTCGAAGATCTCCCTGTAAATCTTCTAGTAAGTCGGGGCGGCAGTACCATTCTAGGAATCGATCTGCCCATCGTGGCGGTGTCGGTTTTTTCTTCATTAGATCAAGCCTTTAAAGACAAAATCAGGAATAATATTCCATAGTTGATCCCGCAAATCCTTGGCTCTTACTAGTGCTGTTTTTCCGGCAGTACTCAGTTCGTAAAAACGTTTACGTCTACCCCCTCGCTCATTAGTCGGTTCTCCCAGATTACTTTCCAAATACCCTTTAGACTCTAGACGGTTTAATACGGCATGAACCATCCCCAGCTTTATTTCCCGGCCAGTGTGTTCTGTTAAATGATCACAGATAGCTACACTATAGGCATCTGTGGTCAGGGCCGCAACGGTCAATAAAACCAGTTCTTCAAACTCTCCCAGGTTGGTTCCTTTCATAGGATAATTTATTTATTCTATAAATGTATGTAAAATAATCAAAATAATCATTCCTCGAAATAGAAAAAAGAAAGGGATAAAAACAAGGCAAGAATATTTCTTGAGCTTATTTTTATCCCTTTCTCCTTTAATAGACTTTATTATGAAATGGGTTGTAGGGTATCCAAACTTGGGTTGATCACAAATGGGCCACCTCCTTAGTGCCCCTTCAATTTACTTCTATTCTATCCAAATCCATCAAAACATCTTCGTTTGTCCATTGCCTTCCATATCAAAATCGACACTGTCGCCCGCTGAGAGCTTACCTTTTTTGGCTTTCTCTGTCGCTTTCGGATCGACTTTTGGAGGTTTAGGCGTTAGATCTTTAAAACTGGATATCTTTTTATCGATGAGTTTATTCCCTAGTGCCTTCCAACCTTTTACATCAATAAAATCAGCCAAATCTACTGTGCCATCTTCCTTTCCACCTTTCACTCGATAGGAATATTCCAACTTTGGTTTTTCATGGACGGAAGCGTAGTAAAGTTTAGTATTTTTATCATCGGTGAGGAAGTTGAATCGCTGATTGAGTTTATTGGTTTCGATTTGAAATCGTTTAACCATTGTCCAATCCTTGCTCCCATCGAAATATACCGCACTAATCGTGGTTTCTTTCTCTAGTTTTCCAATATGCATCACATCCTTGACATCAAAGCGTTGATTCATATCCAATTCCAACACTTCATACTCTCCCTTCTTGTAGATCACTAAAAGCGTATCGCCCGTATCAAAGGCCCCCAAATAAAGTCCTCGTGAGGCAGTATTTAGTCGCCCACTTACCTCATCCATCCAGATCTTTATAGCCCCTAAGGTTGATTTCCCAGCTTCTTTGAGGGTGATCTTGCGAACGGGGTATCGAGTCATGATATTACCGGCAGCGCCCCGTCCCTTGATATCAATGGTACTGAAGTCAAAATCGAATACTTTTTTTCTGGCTTTGCTTCCTTGCGTTAGCTGCACATTGATTGTTTCAGCTTCTCCATTATAGTTGGCCGAGAAATATAATAATTTGGCTTTATCTAAGCCCTTAGCCGGTGGATAATCATTTCCTCTAGTGATACTAGTTACATTAAATCGCTTGGCCATCGTACGTCCATTTTTAGTATTTACATATACCATGTTATAGGTCGTACGATCATCTCCTTTTTTCCATACATCCACGTGGAGTATATCTTTCCCGACAAATACTTTATCAGAGATACGTGTTACTTGAAATGTACAGTCCTTTTTGAAAACGATAATGTCATCAATATCCGAGCAATCACAAACAAATTCATCTTTCTTCAAAGCATGTCCAATAAAGCCATCCGCTCGATTGACGTATAGTTTGGCATTATTGGCCACTACCATCGTGGCTTTGATGGTATCGAAGGTGGTAATTTCTGTTTTTCGCTCCCGGCCTTTTCCGTATTTGGCTAATAAATTTTCGTAATAAGCGATGGCGTAATCTGTGAGGTGCTCCAGGTGGTGCTTGACCTCCGTCAAGGCTTCCTCTAGTTTAGCGATCAATTCATCTGCCTTAAAAGAGTTGAATTTGGAGATCCGTTTGATCTTAATCTCTGTTAGGCGAACGATATCGTCCTCGGTCACATCGCGCAACAAGCGTAAGCGCTTATCACTGGGCTTGGGTTTATCGCTAGGGGTGGCCACATACTTCTTTAGCTCGCGATCAATTGTTTCGATCACCTCTTCCCAAGTCTCACATTCTTCTATTTCCCGGTATACCCTTTTTTCAATAAATATCTTCTCCAAGCTAGCGAAGTGCAATTTTTCTTCTAGCGATGCTTTCTCGATCTCCAACTCCTGCCGCAGCAAGTCCTTCGTATGGAAGGTATTAAATCGAAGTATTTCTTGTACCGTTACAAAATGCGGCTTATTATCAATAATGATACAAGCATTAGGGGAGATGGATTTTTCACATTTTGTAAAGGCGTATAAGGCATCAATCGTGACCTGTGGAGAAATTCCAGGCGCCAATTCAATTTGAATCTCGACGTCTTTCGCAGTATTGTCGACTACCTTTTTAATCTTTATTTTTCCCTTGTCATTGGCTTTGATGATATCATCAATCAAACTAGAAGTCGTTTCTGCAAAAGGAAGATCTTTGATAATGAGGATCTTTTTATCTAGCGCCTCAATACGCGCTCTTACTTTCACTTTCCCTCCTCGTTTCCCATCATTATAATCACTGACATCTACAGACCCTCCCGTTAGGAAATCGGGGTAAACTTTGACTGGCTTATCTTGTAATATTTTGATGGAAGCCTTGATTAACTCGATGAAGTTGTGGGGAAGTATTTTTGTAGATAAACCCACCGCTATTCCTTCTGCTCCTTGGGCTAATACCAGCGGGAACTTCATCGGTAGATTAATCGGTTCTTTTTTCCGCCCATCATAAGAAATCTGCCACTCTGTCGTTTGCGGATTAAAGGCCACTTCTAGCGCAAACTTTGTCAATCGGGCTTCAATATAACGAGAGGCCGCTGCTCGATCACCTGTTCTAGGATCACCCCAGTTTCCCTGACAGTCAATCATCAGGTCCTTTTGCCCCAGGTTGACCATAGCATCACCAATAGCGGCATCACCGTGTGGATGATACTGCATCGTCTGACCAATGACATTCGCTACCTTATTATAGCGACCATCATCCATCTCTTTCATCGCATGAAAGATTCTTCTTTGCACCGGCTTTAATCCATCACCAATAGCAGGGACTGCTCGCTCCAAGATCACATAAGAGGCATAATCCAGGAAGTAGTCTTGGTACATGCCATTTAGACCGATCACAGCGTCTTTGTCTTCTCCGTTTGGGGTAATATCTATTGTCTCGTTACTCATTTGTCCTTTTTCAATTGCCGCCAATATCAAACATTTGAGCGAAAATACAAAAAAGCAAGTTTGTAAACAAAAAATGTTATTTATTCTCTATTTAAATTTTTTGTTTCTAAAATATTTTTTCACCCTACTTTTTGGCCCAAGGCAGCACATTTACGCTGCTTTTCGTTCTAATAATAGTACGATTTGTTATTGGCAAGACCAACCCTAGTTGTAATTTCTATCCAATTCGCCTAAATTAGCCAATAGGACCAATATGGATATCGCTTTGCCTATAGGTAACGAAGAAAGAGATCTCATCAAAGCCTGTGTTCGAAAAGAACGATGGGCGCAAAAACTACTGTACGAAGAGTACTACAGTAAGTTGATGAGTGTATGTCTACGTTATGCTAATAATAAGCACGATGCCCTGGATATTCTGCACGAAGGTTTTATCAAAATTTTCAGGAACATCCATAAGTATCAGCCAGGAACATCTTTGATTGCCTGGATGCGACGAATAATGGTAAATACTTCTATTGACTATTGTCGCAAAAATATCCGACGTCGAACCGAAAACATCGAAGAGGCCTTTGATATAAGTGGTTCAGAAGCGGATGCCATTAGCCAATGCACGGAAAAAGAAATTTTAGAAGCCATACAAAAGTTGTCTACTGCTTATAGAACCGTATTCAACATGTATGTCATCGAAGGATATTCTCATAAGGAGATCGCAGCTGAATTAGGAATTACAGAAAGTACCTCGCGATCCAACCTTGTAAAAGCCAGAATGAAACTAAAAACGATTTTGAGTTCGAGATTCTACGGATATGAAGAGTAAAAACGATTTTGATGATTTCATCCGAGCCAGGATGGAGAATCTGGAGACCGAAGGGGAGCCGAAAGGCTGGGACCTGATGGCCAACAGATTAGAGGAGGAGGGCAATGGTATGGCTGCCGCGGATGAAAAAGTGATGGAAGCTGTTATTTTTGAAAAAATGAGTCAAATGGAGGCTCCTTTTGAGCCTGCTCATTGGGCTAAATTGGAATCCCAGCTGAATGAGGAATATCGTTTTGTCAACAAAATTATCCGCTACAAATCACTCGAACTTTCTATCCTATTCTTACTCATCGCACTTTTTGTCAATTACTACCCCTCTACACCTACAAATTCAATAAATAAGGATGTCCCTCTAGGAACGCAGGCTATTGCCGCTGATAGTGAAATCAAGGAAGCCACGACTAGTCCTACAACAGATGTTGAAGGTATAAATGCTGGACGTGAGAATAGTAAACGTGCCTCTAAAACGGAAAGTCTAACTAGTTCTGCTATTGCCCAAAACAGTAGTACAACTGTTAAACAAACAAAAGAAGTAGCAAAAATTGTAGCGGAAGCAGCAAGCCAGCAAGCAGAAAAAATAGAAGTCGAGCCAGCAAGTACTACAGCCTTGCTTTCACCAAGTATGCCACTACTAGACCAACTGTTGAATCAACAACTAGCAGGGCAACTTATTTCATCTACGCAAGGAAGCTATTTATCACAAAAACTAGGGGCAACAAGCAGTAAAATGCAAACCACCTCTTCCGTTGGGTTTGATGCGAACTCTCCCCGCATTTATTTAGCCTCTCTGGCGACGATTCCCGATCTAGATATTATCCCTAATTACTTGGAAGACACACAACTGATCGATCAGGTAAAGCCTGCTCCTAAGGAACGTGTCATCCGGTTTGGAGTACAAGCATCTACCGATTATAACAGGATTATTACTCCTCCAACTTATCTGGCTGGAAAAAATCGTTCGCTAGATCGCTATGCCTTAGGATATAGCGGTGGTTTGACTTTTAGCTGGGGAAACAAACAATGGGAAGTAGAAATGGGTTTGATTTATTCTGCCAAAAAATACCTCCCATTCAATCTATCTGAAATTGATTATAGCTTAACAGAAGGACTATCTGGGGAAGGCTTGAAGTCATTTGAATATGATATGGTCGCCATTCCTCTAAATATAAGAAGGCAATTTATTACAGACGGTAAGTGGCGTTTCTATTCAACGATAGGCGTCAGCCTTAATACGGTCATGCAGGCCGATTATTTCTTTACTAGCCCTGCACAACCTCGTCCTGTTGGACCTCCCAACTCTTTTGCGCCACCTATTCCACCTAATAATAATGGAACAAAAGCGGGTGTAGATAAGGGGGCCTTTACTAAAGGAGTATTCCAAGGAGGCTCTTTTTCTCAAAACTCCTTTTTCACGGCTAATATAGGAGTGGGATTAGAGCGCTATATCAGTCATCGAACTAGTCTTTATGCGCAACCTCAATACCAACATAGCTTCTTGAACCTTGTTGAAGATGGAGGTATAGGACCATTCCAGGATAAGATCAATACGATGCGATTGATCTTTGGAATGCGAGTGAAGCTGTAATCTTATATTAAGGGAATCCTACCCCAGCAATCGCTTATACCACCTAGCCAGCTTGAAAGGGCTATATCCCCGCTTAAATAAGGCCAAGGTAATGCCATTAACGACCTGCACCTTGAGGTAGCTATTACTTTCGTATTTTCTCGCAGATACTACCGCTCTATTTTTCACCAGGTGTAGCGGATAATGTTTTTTAGCCCGCCAGACAAAGTCAAAGTCTTCCATAAAAGGTAGCTTCTCATCAAATTGCCCCAATTCATTAAATGTGGCTTTGGGAATAAAAAAGGTCTGATCCCCTCCCCCACTCGTCATTAAATCAAATTGAGTGAAATAGGCATTTATCTTCAACAGTTTAGATGTAGAAGCAAAATCGAAAGAAAAGCAGCCCATCCTGTGCCCTTCTGCTAGGGCATTCATGATATTGCCCAAGCACTCCTTCGGAGGGACGACATCAGCATGTACAAAATATAAGATATCACCTTGTGCCAGGTCAGCTGCATAGTTCATTTGAACGGCTCTTCCTCGTTGAGGCGACTTCAGGAGGGTGGCGCCAGCGGCTTCCGCGATTTCCTGCGTTTTATCCTCACTCCCTCCATCACAAACAATGATTTCTTGTAAATAGGCTGGATGAGGCAATTGATGTAAGTGGTCTATTAAAGGTCCGATTCGCTCTTCCTCATTGAGTGTGGGAATGATAATACTGATTGTCTTTTTTTCCATAAGTTGGCCAAGTTCTTGTGCTATCTATATACGGGGATTTTAAACCCCTTGGTTTTTCTGTTCATGGTTCTTTGACCAATAGAAGTTGTTCTAAAAAGCTTCCGCCACCGTTAGGTATGGAGATAGGGCGCCTTCCTCATTCCACCCTGCATCAATTCGCAGATTGATTTTATCCTTTTTACTGAGTCGAATACGCAAACCGAGGCCATAAGCTAAGTGTACCTTCTGTGAAAAAAGCCCGGAGAAGTTCGGAGCAACATTTCCGATTCCAGAAAAAACAGCTAATCCAAAGATCCCTTTAATCACCCGACGGTATTCCGCCTGTAAGATCCAGAGGTTTTTATCCCGAAATCGACCTTCAAAAAAACCACGCATTCGCTTCGGCCCACCCAACAACGCTAATTGCTGGAAAGGAACATCGCCTTGCATGGTCTCCGCCACACCATTAATAGCTAGTACGGCTTTACCAAGCGGAAAATATTGGCTCGCATCCAAACTATATCTATCAAAATTGGTGCGGGCGCCCAGCGCACGGCGATTAAAAAGAGAAATCAATTGGATACGCTGCCCTTTTGTAGGATAAAACAGGTGATTGCGCGTATCATAATTAGCCGTAAGCCCCCAAGCAGAAATAAATCCGCCTTCTTGTCCTTCGATGATCGACTGCGTTAAGGTGCCTTCTTCTTCTCTTTTTACAATGCGGTAATCATCCATCCAATACCGGACTCCTAGGTAAAGTCGAGGAAGGACAATTTTCTGAACGTTGAGTTGAAAACGGGGATAAGCCGCTTCAAAGGATTCACTTTCTGGGAGTGTTTCATTTCCCAAACCGAAAAATTGGTACACATATCGATAATACCCAATCTCTCCGGAGATATACCATTCCTCCCCCTTGAAGTAGATATCAAAAGGGAGGTAAGACAAGATCTGTTTCTCTTGGGTATAGGCCAGGCCAAACTGGAGCTGTGAAGGGCGGGATTCCTCTGATTCACTCGCAAAACGGAAAGTATAAAGGGCTGCCCCTCCTCCTCCCAATCGAGTCTCAGGCGTATAGAAGACAATAGGTAGGGCAATGAAGCTACTCTTCCTGATAAAGGCTTTCTTCACGGCTGAAGTGTCTTTGCTTTCTTGCGCAGTCCCCCTTCTGTCTCTTATAC
>CAJXUM010000168.1 GCA_913060855.1 uncultured Lewinella sp.
GAGATCAGCCTCGGTCTCGTGGGCTCGGAGATGTGTATAAGAGACAGATCCAACGCCAACCATAAACAAATGCAACTCCTGGGTATCGGATAAGAAGAAAGACTCATGCAAAGCATTTAATGCTTTGGCCTCATTATTTCTATTGATAACTACAGAGATATTCAACTCCGATGATCCTTGTGCAATAGCCGTCGTATTTATTCCATTTTTTCCTAAGGCTTGGAAGAGTCGACCAGCAATCCCTGGCTGATAACGCATATTCTCTCCAATGATAGCTACGACCGACAAATCTTCTTCTACCTTGATGGAATCTACAATCCCCATTTGAATTTCATACTCAAATGCTTTTTCTACTATATGCTTGGCCTTCGATGACCATTTGGGTTGTATAGCAAAACTGATGGCATGCTCCGAAGACCCTTGGGTAATCAATATTACATTGATTTCAGCTTGTGCCAATGAATTGAACAATCGGGCTGCAATTCCTGGTACACCAAATAACCCGCTACCAGATAAGGTCAACAAAGCAACATCCCCGATAGAAGAGATTCCCTTTACGGCTTCACCTTGCGGATCAGCTTTCTCCGATATCAAAGTGCCCGCAAAATTAGGGTTGAATGTATTCTTAATATATAGTGGTATTCCTTTTTGCAAAGCCGGCTGTAGGGTAGGAGGGTAAATTACCTTCGCTCCAAAATGAGACATTTCCATTGCTTCAGCATAAGTCATGCTCGGAATAGTAAAAGCCTTCTTCACCTTACGAGGGTCGGCAGTCAAGACACCATCTACGTCTGTCCAAATCTCAATCACCTTTGCATTCAGCCCAGCAGCGATGAGTGATGCCGTATAGTCAGATCCCCCTCGCCCAAGCGTTGTGGTCAAGCCACCTTTAGCCGATGAGATAAAACCGGTCACCACTTGGATTTCGGGATATGCTTTATAATGCTCTCGGATATTTTGATAGGTTCGATCAAAGTCTACTTTGGCAGAACCGAAACCTTTATCCGTTTTTATAATTCTTCGTGCATCAAGGTAACTGGCATTAATGCCTCGCTCTTTCAACACAAAAGAAATGATGTAGGCAGAATTGCGTTCTCCAAAACTCAAGACATAATCCATGGTTCGGCGGGAGGCTTCTCTGACGAGAAAAATCCCATATAGTAAATTGCGTAATACTTCATGGTTATTATCCAAGTGGGGAATCACTTGTTGCAAGTAATCTTGACTGAGTAAGGCTCGTGCCGTTTCAAGATGTCGATTACTAAATACCTCAAACATTTCGAGGTAGCTATCATCACCTTCTGCTGCTCGTTCACTCATCTGAATCAACATATCTGTCACTCCTCCAAATGCAGAAAATACAACCGTGAATTGATCTCCTCTCGCATAGTAGGATTGTAAGATATCTACAACGCCATTAACTCGTTCTGGTTTAGCAACAGAAGAGCCGCCAAATTTTAAAACCTTCATATCATTGGGGTTTTATATCAACCAAACTTAATTGAAAATATTTAGTAAAAGGATTGGTTAGGACTGCAAGACTATACTACTCCCTAAGCTTAAACTTTTGTTTAGGGAAAGCGCAAAAGTATAGATTTTTGTTTAGGAGTCTATGTGGCTATATATATATTTTCTATTATACCCTGATTAATTGAATAATCGAGATACAGAAGTTGTTTTAAAATAGATAGATGATTTATTTGCAAGCCATTGGAACCCAATACGTCAGCTATTTATCCAACCATACTTTACAAGTACGCTTCTCTAAATGAGCTTCGTCTTGTATTCCAAGCCCTTACAACTAACTTCAACCTCTATTTTAAAACAACTTCACAATTAAATACTTCGACTTCTCAAATAAGTACGAGAAGGATTCAATAAGGATTCACTCTTATCCTATCAAGTTGTTGTAAAGGCAAGAATATCATCAATAACTTTTCGATCATTGGCTAAGCGAGGTACTTTATGTTGCCCTCCAAGTTTTCCTTTAGCCCGCATCCAATCTTGAAATGTGCCCCTGGGTAGAACCGTTAGTTTTAATCTCAAAAGGGCAAGACTTTTGTACCGCTTGGCTTCGTAATCAGAATTAATAGCTTGTAAGTTTTCATCCAACAGCTGATTAAATAATTCCAAGTTTGCAGGAGGGTTTTCAAACTCAATCAACCATTCATGTCTACCTCTACGCTCTTTCCCAAAATAGACAGGCGCAACCGTATAGTCTACTACAGTAGCCTGCGTTGCCGCACAAGTTTTTGCAAGGGCACGATCGGTATTATCCACCATTACCTCTTCACCAAAAGCATTGACAAATTGCTTGGTCCTTCCCGTGATCTGAATCTTATAAGGATAGGTAGAGGTAAATGTCACAGTGTCTCCCGGCACGTATCTCCACAAACCGGCATTAGTGCTTATGACCAGCGCATAATTTTTTCCCGTTTCCACTTCTGATAAAGGTATAGCTTGTGGATACTCTTTGCTCCATTCTTCTACGGGTAGGAATTCATAATAAATTCCATTATCCAGTAACAACAGCATATCCTTAGAATTGAAATCATCTTGCACGGCGAAGAAACCTTCAGATGCATTATAGGTTTCTTGATAACTAAATTCAGAGGATGGAAAAAAGGCACGGAATTGATCCTGGTAAGGAACAAAACTAACCCCACCATGAATATACCCTTGCGCCTGGGGCCAAACCTCCAATAGGTTTTGTTTTCCAGTTAATGCCAAAATTCTCCTCAACAGCACTACAGTCCAAGTAGGTACACCACCGATCATCACAACATCGGGAGTAGAGGCGGCGATTCTAGCTAGTTTCTCCAACTTCTCTTCCCAATCAGCAAGTAATGCCGTTCTAAAATCTGGTATATAAAAAGGCCTTCCTACAAATGGCATATGGCTAATCATAATAGCCGACACATCTCCGATCATCGTTTTGGGGTAAGATGGAAAACGTTCCAATGTTCCCCCCATCACCAAACTCTTGCATTCAAATTGTTTAGCATCAGGACGATTATGGTAAAACATAGTCATTGTATCCCAAGTACCTCGAATGTGACAATACTTTCTACTTTGATTAGTAACGGGAATATACTTGCTCTTTCCGTCAGTCGTCCCCGAAGATTTGGCAAACCAACGTGTATGCCCACTCCAAAGTACATCCTTCTCCCCATGCATCATCCTCGATATATAAGGTTGTACATCTTCATAATGACTGATCGGTATTCGCGACATAAAGGTGTCGGTATCCCGAATGCTTTGATAATCATACAACTTTCCCCACACCGTATGACGGGTAGTTTCGATTAGCTGCCTCAATAATGCTTGCTGCACTTCATGAGGATGACGCATATAATGTTCAATACTCTTATAGCGTTGCTTATAGTAAAGTCGAAAGAGATGGTTGATAGATTTTCTCATAGCCCAAAAGCTTAGATGGGAGGCATCACTAAATAATTCTAACTCATATTATTTGAAGATAATAAAAAGTATTATTTATAGAATCCTATCGCCTCCACCTTCAGACAAATTATTATGCTGAAAGAGGGCTCAACAAGAACCTGGCTTCTTAGCCATATCTACTATATACAAATAAAATTTTATGCAGCAAAATCTAGTGGAGGTGGGTTCGGGTAAGCAAATTACACAGCTTAGCAATTTTGATAGGCTACTAAGCATTATCGATATGCGCTTAGACTATAGAAGTTTCTTTCAGAAAACTTCTATAGTCTAATTTTTAAATAGAATTCTACTTCATTTCTTCTAGTAGGAAATGCCCCGTATGACTTTCCTTAATCTTGGCAATAGCTTCGGGCGTTCCTTTGCCAACAATGTTACCTCCTCGATATCCACCTTCGGGCCCCATGTCGATAATATAGTCTGCTACTTTAATCACATCCATATTATGTTCGATGACTATAATGGTATTTCCTTTTTCTACCAACTTGTTGAGAACCCCCAGTAATTGTCGAATATCTTGAAAATGCAGGCCGGTAGTTGGTTCATCCAAAATATATACGGTATTCCCTGTATCTCGCTTTGACAGTTCTTCTGCCAATTTCACCCTTTGCGCTTCTCCCCCTGACAGGGTAGTTGCTTGTTGACCTAGGGTAATGTACCCCAATCCAACTTCATTAAGGGTTCGCAACTTTCTATATATATTGGGTATGTTCTTGAAAAATTCTGCCGCTTCACTTACGGGCATATCCAATACGTCGCCAATCGATTTTCCTTTAAATAGAATCTCTAAAGTTTCTCGATTATATCTTCTTCCTAAACAGTTTTCACATTCGACATACACGTCCGGAAGGAAATTCATTTCAATCACTCGCATGCCCGACCCTTCGCAAACATCACATCGTCCTCCTTTTACATTGAAAGAAAAACGACCGGGTTTATATCCTCGAATTTTCGCTTCAGGTAAATCCGAAAATAATTTCCTGATCGGTGTAAAAACACCAGTATAGGTCGCAGGATTTGATCTCGGTGTTCTACCAATAGGAGATTGATCAATTTCAATCACCTTGTCCACATGTTCTAGGCCTGAAACCTTATCGTAGACTAACGGCTTTTTAAGGCTTTTATAAAAATACTGGCGCAATATAGGATAGAGCGTTTCATTAATCAGTGTAGATTTTCCACTCCCCGATACCCCCGTAACACAACAGAAAGTGCCTAATGGGATTTTGATACTCACATTTTTCAGGTTATTACCTTGAGCTCCCTTCAGTTGCAAAAACTTACCATTCCCCTTTTTCCGTTTTGCTGGAATAGCTATTTTCTCCAAGCCATTCAGATAAGCCGCCGTTACAGTTTCATTTAGTACGAATTCTGCAGGCGTTCCTTCTCCGACCAATTCACCACCAAGTTCTCCAGCGCCTGGGCCCAAATCTATCAGGTAATCCGAAGCCAGCATAATATCCTTATCATGCTCCACGACCAAAACCGTATTTCCAATGTCAGACAACTCTTTCAATGACTCAATCAGTCGTTGGTTATCTCGTTGATGTAATCCGATGCTTGGCTCATCTAAAATATAAGTAATGCCTGTCAACTGAGAACCAATTTGAGTAGCCAATCTAATTCGTTGCGACTCACCACCTGATAAGGTTCGAGCTGGCCGATTCAAACTCAAATAATCCAAACCAACATGTAAAAGAAAGCCCAATCGAAATCGAATTTCCTTTAAAATATCTTTAGCAATGAGTCCTTGCCGTTCGGATAACCCATCTTCCACATTATCCATCCAATTGTACAAATCGGTGATATCCAACTCAGCCAACTCTCCTATATTCCGTTCGTTAATCTTAAAATGCAGAGACTCTTTTTTCAATCGCAATCCGCCACACTCCCCACACTTATCAATACTTAAAAAATCTTCGGCCCAACGTCTAATTTTTTCTGAAGTAGAGTTTTTGTACCAACGCTCCAACATTTGCAGCAATCCCTCATAGGCCAAGTTATAGGAATAGTCCTCCTTCCCATAATTGACTGAAACCTCAAAACTATCATCACCACCATTCAAAATGGTATCCAATGCTTTTTCTGGAATTTCTTTAATGGGCGTTGAAAAAGAAAATTTATACTTCTTAGCAATTGCTCTCAACTGCTTGAAAGTCAAGTTATCACGTACTTCACCCAAGGGCACTATCCCTACCTGATTAATAGACTTCGTGTCATCTGGAATGACCTTTTCCATATCTACTTTGTGTACCATACCCAAGCCTTTACAGCTAGGACAAGCACCATATGGAGAGTTAAAGGAAAAAGAATTTGGCGAAGGCTCCTCGTAAGATATACCAGATACGGGATCCATCAGATGCTTACTCAGCGCTGTCACTTCCTTCTCTTCACTATCCATAATCATCAATAAACCATTGCCAATCCGCAGTGTCGTTTGCAATGATTCACCAATTCTTTCCCGACGTTCGTCCGTTACTTTGAGTCGATCAACAACAACTTCAATATCATGAATTTTATATCGATCAACTTGCATGCCTGGCTTGAGATCTGTGATCTCTCCATCAATTCTTACTTTGGCATATCCTTGTTTACGAACTTGATCAAAAAGTTCTCGGTAATGCCCTTTTCGACCTCTGACCAATGGAGCCAATAATAGGATCTTGCGACCTCCGTATTGCTCAAAGATCAATTCCTTCATTTGCTCTTCGCTATAACGGATCATTTTTTTGCCCGTTTCGAAGGAATAGGCTTCTCCCACTCTAGCAAAAAGCAATCGCATGAAATCATAGACTTCAGTGATCGTTCCAACGGTGGATCTCGGATTTCGACCAGTTGTTTTCTGCTCGATAGAAATGACAGGACTTAGCCCAGAAATGTTTTCCACATCTGGGCGTTCCATCTCCCCAATAAATTGCCGAGCGTAAGCAGTGAAGGTCTCCATATATCGCCTTTGCCCCTCTGCATAGATGGTATCAAAGGCTAATGAAGATTTACCACTTCCACTAATCCCGGTCACTACGACTAATCTATTTCGTGGAATGCGGACATCGATGTCCTTTAAATTGTGAACTCTTGCTCCTGTAACTTCGATGTAGCCATCGGCAAAAAACTTACTGTTCTCACCCAGCCCATTTTGATTTTCTTTTGTCATAAGTTATTGTGTCCAGCGAGCGGATTCTCGTCTTCTAATTAATAATAGGCTGAAAATATTTCCTATTACCAACTCTTTGAACAAGGCTAAGCCTCATGATGTTTAACCAACAAGCAAATTTACGTAATGAAGAGGGGAAAAGAAAGCTTATTTTTAGATCTAATTTAGAAATGTAACGACTTATATCTCATGAATGCTAAACAGATTTTTATGGGTGTCCTATTATGTGGTGCCTCCTACTATTTCGTATTTATTAAATTCTGGCCAGTTATAGAAGACGCATTAGAAAGCCCAATAAGTATTATTGGCTTATTACTAGCTGTAGGTACCCTTATATTTTTAGTCAGAAAGGTGATCAGAAGCTGATTCGTTAAGGTAGGTGAGTAATTCTTTTACTATAATCGTCATTTTGGGTTCGGCTGACTTAGCTGTAGCAATCACCTCTTCCAGCGTCGTTTCGCTGATGGCATCCAATGGATAACACTTATTAGTCACTACTGAAAGTACAAATACTGCTAAGCCCATATGTCTTGCGACTAGTACTTCTGGAATGGTCGACATTCCTACCAGGTCTCCACCTACAGTATGTATATATTTATACTCAGCTGGTGTTTCCAAATTAGGCCCTTGCAATCCCAAATATACTCCTTCATGCACACGAATATTATGGTGCTGTGCTAATTCAATGGCCTTTGCATTTAACAATCGATCATAGGTCGATAACATATCAGGAAATCGTGGTCCTAATCGTTCATCATTTTCACCACGGAGAGGGTTCTCCGGTTGCATATTGATATGATCGCGAACGAAAACGATATCACCGGCTTCATAATTGGGGTTAGTTCCGCCAGCTGCATTAGAAATAAACAATAGTCGAATTCCTAAAAACTTCAGTACTCTAACAGGAAAAGTAACTTCTTTCATACTATATCCCTCATAGTAATGAAAGCGGCCAACCATAGCTACGATGGGAATACTCGATAAATGGCCAAATACCAATTGTCCCTTATGACTCTCCACTGTTGATATTGGAAAATGAGGTATATCTTTATACTCAATCGTTCCAACCACCTCAATATCATTGGCCAATTGTCCTAATCCCGTTCCTAAAATAATTCCATAATGAGGCTGAAAATCGACTTGCTTTTTCAAAAATTGAACGGCTTCCTGTATCTGATTATATAACATATGATAGCTATTTAAAAATCATTCAGGTAAATACGGTGAAGCATTAATCATCCCGATCAAGCGCTTGCTGAACAGCTGCTATTTTGTAATCAATTCCATGAAAATCACTTCCCATCTCTTTCGCTTTTTCATAGGCAGGTAACGCTTTCTTGGCCTCTCCCATTTCATCATAGTACATGCCCAAATGTAAATATGTACTCGGTTCTTTATTATCTAGTTCCAAAGCCTTCATCAAGTCAGCTTCTGCCCTTCGCCATTCTTTCATGCTTAGAAAAATACGACCTCTAAAAGAATAAGCCATCGCATATTTATCATTAATACGAAGCGCAAAATTGAATTCATCCATGGCCAGGTTCAGTTCTCCCAAAGACAAAAGGGCTTGTCCTTTCTTACACAGTACTCGCTCATCTTTATAATGAATATTCAAATAAGTGAGGTAACAATTTAACGCACTTTCATAATTTTGAACCTGTGTAAATAAATCCCCCAATTGCTCATATTGAAATGGCTTCATTCTTTTCGTCTTCATCTCATCCAGAAAGAAATCAAGTGCTTCTTGATACTGCCTTTCTTCTATATAACACGCCAGTATTTTTTCTTTTACAATCAGTTGATCGAAACCATTTTCCAAACAAGCATCGAAATGAGGCAAGGCAGCTGTAAAGTCTTTTTTCTCAAATAAGGCTAAGCCCGTGAAATAAGCATCAGGAAATTTACTTTCCTGCCAAAGTTGTTTCAATTGATAACCATCATTGTAGGTAACCTTTCCATCATGCAATTGAATGGCTTGTCTATTAGGAATAATATTTACAAAAAAATCCCAAATACTCGACACGAAAAATACAGCACATAATGATTTGACCCCATCTTCTGCTTCTACAAAAATTAAGACATAAAGTAGTATAAAAGCGATCATTAAACTGATCAATGGACCACCTAACACAATCAACATCTGTTGGGCATAATAGGGCGCTCCTCTACCTACGCACATCCCCAAATCCCATCCCCAAAAATTGAAACTTAGATAAAACTGTAATCGTCCAAACGTTAAATGTAGACTTTTGGAAACATCACCGTAAGACCCAACATATACGACTACATCCCCTTCTGCAAAAAGCAAGGAAGGAATAGCATGTCCTAATTCATGAAAAAAAGTAGTAATAGAACGAGAGCTTAGCACAATCAAAATTCCGATTGCACCGATAAGAATACCGACTAAAACCATATTGTAAGATTCAATTGACAGTGCAAGTTAAATAATTAGCAGTACATGAGATATGCTAGGTATTATTTGGACTCCTCCCTTTGCCATTTTGATATTGGATACAACGGGATCGGGTTATAACAAGAAAATAAAAGATAATTTTACTGAAGCTTCTTATTGGGAAACCGGCTAAATATAAAGGCCAATCGGTAGGTATCTATAAGAAAATGGCTATTTCCTTTGAACTTAACATAGGCTAAAAAAAGAAACCTCCTGAAACTTTTAATTGAGTTCCAGGAGGTGTTTTTTTTAGTATCAGTAAGTTAGATTACTGTCTCTTATACACATCTGACGCTGCCGAC
>CAJXUM010000169.1 GCA_913060855.1 uncultured Lewinella sp.
AGCGTCAGATGTGTATAAGAGACAGATTGAGGGTAACAAATCGTGGCTTATATGTCTAAAATGAAGATCAAGGGCAAGGTCGTCTATCAAAATATTGAAGGTGGATTTTGGGGGATTGAAGATGCGAAAGGCAATCAGTATCGCCCTGTAAATATGCCTGCTGCACTGCAAGAGAAAGGCAAAAACGTAGAGATAGTCGCCAAAGAAGTAGACGAAATGAGTGTCTTCATGTGGGGCATAGCTATCAAGATCGTTTCCTTTGAATAATTCTTTCCTATCGATTTTCCCGCCAAGTAGCTGTAGAAAGTACGGGAACTTTCAACTTCTTTTGTTCCACATCTAATAAATTTATGGCCAGTTTAGCGGCTATTTCAGCCTCCACTTGTTGATCTTGTTTGATGTTTTCTGGTTGGAAATAATGCTTGACAAAGTGAGTGTCAAATTGACCAGAAGTGAAAGCCTCATGATTCAAGACAAATTGTCCAAAGGGTAGGGTAGAAGCGATACCTTCCAATTCAAATTCTTCAATAGCCTGTTTCATTTTTTGAATGGCGGCGGCGCGTGAAGGCGCATAAGTCACCAATTTGGCGATCATTGGGTCATAATGGATCGGTATTTCCATTCCCTCTTCATAACCACTATCTAGGCGAATTCCTTCTCCTTCGGGTGCTCTATATCGAGATAATGTGCCTATACTCGGCAGAAAATTATCCATTGGGTCTTCGGCATATACCCGCAATTCTAGCGCATGTCCATTGATCTGTAAGTCTTCCTGTCTAAAAGCTAATTTTTCCCCACGCGCAACCAAGATTTGTTGTTCTACCAAATCCAAGCCAGTAATCAGCTCCGTAACTGGATGTTCAACCTGCAGTCTCGTATTCATTTCTAGGAAGTAGAAGTTTAAATTTTCATCCAATAAAAACTCTACTGTTCCAGCGCCTATGTAGTCACAAGCCTCAGCCACTTTGATGGCCGCTTCGCCCATCGCTTTTCGGATCGCTGGTGTCAGGACTGCCGAGGGTGCTTCCTCGACTACCTTTTGGTGCCGGCGCTGAATACTACATTCGCGCTCAAATAAATGCACCGTATTTCCATGTTGATCCGCCAGGATCTGAATCTCTATATGTCTTGGAGAGCCAATATACTTTTCAATAAAAACAGCACCATCACCAAAGGCGGAAACCGCTTCACTAATGGCTCGATTCATTTGTGATTCAAATTCAGCTTCATTTTCTACAATTCGCATCCCCTTACCACCGCCACCGGCAGAGGCTTTGATCAGTATGGGATAGCCAATTTCCGCTGCAATCTTTTTGGCTTCTGGTATATCATCAATCGCTTCATCAACGCCGGGAACCATCGGTATACCATAATCTTTCACGGCATCCTTGGCGGCCAGTTTGCTACCCATTACTTCGATAGCGGCAGGGCTCGGTCCAATGAAGGTAATTCCTGCATCCGTCACCGCTTTTGCAAAATTGGCATTCTCACTTAGGAAACCATAGCCAGGATGGATCCCATCTACGCCTAATTCTTTGGCAATGCTGATGATCTTGTCGCCTAATAAGTAGGATTGACTAGAAGGGGGAGGTCCAACACATATCGCCTCATCGGCAAAACGAACGTGTGGGGCATTGCGATCTGCTTCAGAATAAATAGCAACCACCTGCAATCCCATCGCACGGGCGGTCTTCATAATTCGTAGGGCAATTTCCCCTCTATTCGCAACTAATATCTTTTTCATACGGCCAATTTTATAGGGCTAAACTAAGAAAATTATGCTGGATTGAGCTCAAAACCAAGTGTCGCCTTTTCGGCACCATTTACAATAATTCGCAATTGATGTGAGCCCGGGTGATGCCGTCGCGTACTTAAGTCCTTAAAGGACTGTGCTTTTTGGAAAACATGCTCACCGGGGGCTACTGTTCTTTCTGTGATTTGAAAGACTTTGGGAGAGGTCTTGCCATTCTTCTTCATGAAATCAATGATATATTCGACCCGAAGCTTATTACTTTTGAGGTCATTATTGATTAAGCGAAAACTAAAGGTAAACGCCTCACCAATGCGCAAAACGGCTTTATCTATTGCCAACTCATTAATAGTAATGGCTGATGGCTCCGCAAAACCAAAAAGGACAAGGGCCCGGGTATTGGCCTGCTTGAGCAAAGAGCGGCAGGCATGTTTTACGACCCAGTCGGTAGTCGGCGTTTTGCCATACCAGGCTTCTGCTAGCTGTAAAGTAATATGGGGATTGTCCTTGGCTATATCATTGAGGTTATTGGCGACACTGCGCCTGACATAATCCTCCGGATCATCTTTTAGCTGCTCCAAAATAGGCAAGATGAGGGTCGGGTCTTTCTTGAATGCAGGTAATGCCATCGCCCAAGGTAATCTAGGGCGACAACCTTCACTAGCTAGCCGACGTAGATGAAGATTATCATGGACCGCCCAGTTCATCATCTGCTGCATGACTTCAGCCTCGCATTGCTTAATGAAAGGGCGGATCGCAAATTCGGAACTAGCATAGGGCGTAAAATAAGCTAGCGCATCCAAACTCACTTGGAGTTCATCCAATCCAAACACTTCGACATAATCCGGGAAAAACATCTTTTCCAAGGACTCTCCTGGCCGTTCTGCAATGACGGGCTTAAATAAAGCAATGGTATCAGTAAAAGGTAGGCTTAAATATTGATGGAGGCATAAACTGATGTGCCGCATTCGATCCTTAAGCTCTCGAATTTCCCACTCATCGTCAAATATTAGTTTCTTGAAATCGGCAGCTTTGAAATCTGCCTTATGTTTTTGAAAATCTTCGATTAGTCCGTCGAAGAAGGCTTCATTGTATAAGTTCTTTAAGGGTTCAGCCATGGTGATATAACAAAAAATAGATGAAGAAAAAGGAAGATCAATAATAACCTTTTTTCTTCATCTATTTTGTAGCTTGAGCCGACTTTTCTTACCCAGTTTGAGTGCATTGATTTAGCAAAATGCGAGAGCTGGGTAATGTCATTTTCCGCTATGTTTTTCGTTTTAAAACAATCTGCTCACTGTACTTCTCTATAATTAAATTATAAAATTCCTTCAAGAAGGGATACTGCTCGAAATTGAAAAAGGGTTTATCGATTTTGAAGCGAACCGTAATTTGTACAGTATTGGATAACTGTTTAGCGCTGTAGGTGAATTTACCGGCCTTCTCCGGAAGTACCAAATTGCTTCCTTCTGGTAGTTCTTCTATTGCGAATCCATCAGGTAGTTCGTAGCTGAGGACATAAACCTCATCGCGGGGATGTCCATAATCCACAGGGTATTTTCGCTCAGTTAGCTTGAAGGGATTTTCGGATATCGTATAATGAAGCATGGGCGAAAAATAGATCATGTCTCCTGCTGCCATTATTTGATCACTAATACTGACTTCGTAAAGGACTTCTGCTCGCTTGTAAATATTGTCTATATTTTCGAAAGTATGTTTTTCAATGGCTAAGCCCTCTACTTCTTCCTGCAGTGCCTTGACATAGTCTTCCCCTTCCCCCTCACTGTAATAAGCTTGGCGGAATCGGTAGCCGGCATAACCATCCCTCCCTTCTTTGATGGAGCCGTTTAAGGTGCCATCTTCCCCAATTTTTAGTTTGACCTGTACAGCTGTTTTGTATTTGTCACGTGCTTTGAGACTTACCCAGGAAAATTGGTTGCCTACGAGCATAAAACCTTTGTCATTTAGGCATTCTTTGGGGGTGAAACTAGCGGGCACCAGCGGGTCAGTTGCGTCTAAAACTAGCATTCCTTCTCCAACCTTTACGGCGCTTACCACGTGATTGAATTGGTTGAAGGAAGGCGTATAAGGGTTGATATAGCCGTGGCCTCTAGTGCTAATCAGCACAGGATAGGCTTCCAGACCTGCTGCATTGAGTAGGCAAGTGAGGGCGAAGTTGACTTCGGCAGAATTACCTATTCCCTCTTTCATCGCCTTTTTTATATCTGCTACACTGGCAAAGCGACGATACTTTTTATTCCATTTCACCAATGTCTTGGCACCTTCGTAGAGTTGAACAATCTTATCTGTCGTTTCAGTTGCCCCACTTGCGAAAGCTTCAGCTTGGTCTTTGAGAAAATTGGATCGATTGACAGTACTACCAAAGTCCTCCGACGTCGATAACTGTTCGGCTATAGCTTCCCAACTAGTGGTTAAGGTTTCATTGAAATTATTGGGGAAGTTGGTTCGAGCCAGTTCAAACTCTACCCGTCCTAAGTAATTTCGGGCCGTAGTGATATAAGCCTCTGAGATAAACGCAGGAACATTTTTTGCTACCCAATGGTATCTGGTAAATTGACAGGGGTGAATTTGACCTCCGCCCAGGTTTAGGCGTCCGGAATTAGTGGACTTATCATTTGTCGTTAATTGGCCGAATTCATATCCCTTAAAATTGGTGTTAAATATGAAGTATTCTGGAATATTGATCACTACTTCGCTATGGCGAACTGGAATATCCCCTTGAAATAGCCAAGGATCCAATTGGGACCAAAATTCGGAGCTCAGGTCATACTTTACTTCGATTATACTTCCTGCCTTGACGTTTGGCATGGCAAACTTCTTCTTGTGGCGATTTTTATCGACCTGCTCATCGAATATATCCTTATTTTCTAATTTGGTTTTAGTGACAGCTCCATTTTCGAGATTATAAACGAAAGCTTTGATCACTCCCACTTTTTCCTTAGCTCTATAGTTTTGATAGTAGGGAATTTCGACATCTGCATAATCTAAGCCTTCTTCATCTAGGATTTTAATGCGATAATGCCTTTGTATGTTTGTGGTAAATCCATCGCGATAGCGATAATCCAAATAGGCATAGTCAAATAGTTTAATGGCATGGGCGTCCAATTCTGCTTCTGCTGCGCTGAGCTCAAAATCCTTAGGACTAAGCTTGCCAAATTTACTAGGGGCGTTTTGTGCTATGAGCGTAATAGATGTCAGGGTGAGAAATACCAGTAAGAGACTGGGAACTAGTTTTTTGAAGTCCATGAATCGCTGTTTTTGCGCGTTGTAAAATAAGGTTATGATCGTTCCAAAATTGAGATAAAACACTAAAGCGATAGAATAGGTCAAACCTATCAATATCGATTGATTACTATTTATAGATAGTCTTCTTGGTCTTGTTTGACTAAATAAGATATAGCGCGCTAGGTGCTAGAGGTATACCCGTTGCTAGTAATTCTTAGGCGATCTTTCTATTGCTAAGGCCGATAGATAATTTGATAGGTAAAAGCGCGTTAATTCTTGTTTAGTCAAATACAATTGTTCTGTACAATGAAAATTAATATAAGATAAAATTATTAATAAGTATTGAGAATAGCAAGTGTTGGATCGTATTTAAGACTTGCCCAGGCCTGTTCTGAGGGAGAATTTACAGCTGAAGTTTGGGGAAAATAAATCGGCCCAAGTGGATAGTATCCTCCTTGGGCCGATGGTATAGACCTGTCTGTATGAACTAGGCCATATAAAGCGTATTACTATCGTTTATTCCGCAGGATCAGCTGCTAGCGTAAAGGTACGACTTACTGGATTTAATGGCGTATCTACTGTCTGTCCACTGCCATCTACCAAGGTTAGCGTTACTGTATTTTCGCCCATTGGCAATCCTTCGATATAGTAAGGTTGCCAAGTGTCTACCATGTGCTCTTCGCCATTGATGTCGGCTTTTACTTTGTAGTTTGCACCCAATGAAACATTAGCGAGATAGAAGTCTAGCATAACTTTTCCAGTGGCTAACTTTCCTACATAATTACCTTTAGGACGGCTGTAGAAAAGCATCGGCTCTTCAATTGCAGCTTCACTAGTGATACCTTTGTTTTCAACAGTAATTTTCTTAGCGACATGAGCGGCATCTGTTTTGATACTTTCATGGTAAGAACGAGAAAGGAAAGCCAATAAAAAGTGTTCTCCATCAGCTACTTCATGTTCAAAGTCAGCTACATATTTGGCTGCATAGGGAGCGTTGTCCACGATCAAGTGGATGTGCTGTCCTTTACCTGAATTGGCGCACATTTTAGCTGCCGCGTCAGGGGTTTGAACGCCTAATTCATAGGACCCGCCACCTACGCCGAAATTGAAAGTACCTCCTTTATAGGCCATCGACTCTATAGCAGCGTCTGCATACTCGGTAGAAGGGGTAAAAGGCGTTAAGGTATACTTTGCTGCGGGGGCAGCGGTTGTTTCTTCCGCTGCTTGTTCAGTTTCTGAAGAAGCGGTGTTTTGACAAGCCACAAAAAATAAGGCTAGGAAAAAAAATAAGCTAAGTGCTCTCATATTTAATCTATTTTAGAATATTGTTGGTTATATTGATATGGTTTATGTGTAAATGGGAAACGAGGAAAGATGACCTAAGTCAGTAAATGCTTTAATAAATTCCCATAACTTTGTGTCGATAGAAGGATCATTCGTTTCAGCCTGTAAAAGTAATTATTTCCAGCATTGTAGGCCAAAAATTGAGAATGAAAAAAAATATAATCACCTTAGAAGTAGACGGCATGGATTGCAATAATTGCGCCATGAGTATCACTCGATTTCTCGAACGGAAGGGCTTGGAAGAGGTGTTTGTCAACTTTCAAACCAAAGAGGTACGTTTTCAAGAAGATGAAGATCATTTTGCGCTAGAGAAGGTGAAAAAGGGGATTCATAAACTTGGGTTTACCGTAGTAGAAGCCGAGCAGCCAGCGATTTGGTGGACCTTTGAACGGAAGCTGTTGATTAGCGCCCTTTTTACTGCCCCGCTTTTGTTTGGACATTTACTGATGATGGCAGGCCTGCATTTGCCCTGGCTCGAGAATGCCTGGGTGCAGTTGTTTTTGTGCCTACCCGTATATATCATTGGACTATTACACTTTGGCCGCAGTGCTTTGAATTCACTCAAGGAAGGGATTCTCAATATGGATGTCCTGATCTTCACCGGGAGTACGGCAGCCTTTATCTACAGTGTGATCGGATTGATACTAGCAGAACCTAAGTATATCTTTTTCGAAACAGCAGCTACCATTATCACATTGGTGTTGATCGGGAATTGGATGGAACGAAAAGCGGTGGCCAAGACCACCTCGGCTATCGCAGACCTGTCGCAATTGCAAGTGGAAAAGGCCAATAAAATCATGCCTTCTGGAACGATCATCAGTATCAAGAAAGAGGAATTGAGAAAAGGAGACCTTTTGCAAGTTAATGAAGGTGATAAAGTCCCTGCTGATGGTGTTGTGGTAGCAGGAGATGTTGAGGTAGATGAGTCGATGCTGACCGGAGAAAGTTTGCCTGTACCCAAAAGAGTCGGCGACAAACTCATTGGTGCCAGTCTACTGGTAGCAGGCAATATGCAAATGGAAATCACCGCGGTAGGGAAGGATAGTATCTTAAGTCAAATGATCGAACTGGTCAAGACCGCACAGCAGGATAAGCCTGATATTCAACGTTTAGCGGATAAGATTAGCGCTATTTTCGTGCCAGTAGTATTGGGAATCTCAGTACTAACCTTTTTGGGCGGGCACTTCTTGGCTGGTTTTACACCTCAGCAGGCCCTGATGAATGCCATTGCCGTCTTGGTTATTTCTTGTCCTTGTGCCATGGGCTTGGCTACGCCTACGGCCGTGATGGTTGGTGTGGGGCGCTTAGCCAGGCAAGGTATTTTGATAAAAGGGGGACAAACCGTAGAGATATTTTCACGTATCAAACAGATTGTCTTTGATAAAACCGGTACCCTTACTACTGGGAAATTCAAACTGGATGGGATTGATTACCTGCAGAATGATAAGCGAAAAATACATAGCTTAATACACAAGTTAGAACAAAGATCTTCCCATCCCATTGCCAAGTCACTGGTGGAAGAAATGGAAGAGTTGCCCAATGGACAAAATATCCCTTTTGCTCGGATAGAGGAGGAAAAAGGCTTGGGTATCTTGGCCGAGGGAGAAGATGGTGTTCAATATAAAATTGTTAGCGCGCGCATCCTATCCGATCAGCAAGTCAATAGGAAAGACCATCAAGTCTTTTTATTGGAAAATGATCAGTTGATAGCTAGCATCGGCCTCCAGGATGATATCCGAGCGGATGCGCGGGAAATGATCCAGCGATTGCAGGATATTGGCGTAGAAACTATTATCCTCAGCGGCGATCAACAAGCAAAGACTGCTAAAGTCGCTCATTCCCTCGGCGTTAAGCACTTTCATGGCGAGCAGCTGCCGGCAGAGAAATTACAACGGATTGATGATCTCCGGCAAAATGGGTTGACCGCTATGGTGGGAGATGGGATTAATGATGCGCCCGCCTTGGCACGAGCCGATATTGGTATATCTTTGGGCGGGGCTTCGCAGGCCGCCATACAATCTGCCCAAATCGTATTACTAAAACCGCAGTTGAATCGTATTTTCGAAGCACTTGTGATTAGTAAGCATACGGTAAAAACGATCAAGCAGAATCTCTTTTGGGCCTTCGCTTACAATATCATAGCGATCCCGATTGCAGCGGCGGGATACCTAAATCCGATGTGGGGGGCATTATTTATGGCCTTTTCAGATGTGATTGTTATTGGAAATTCCGTTCTTTTGCGTTCGAAACGATTAAAAGAACTGGATCGCACAAATTTGTAACCTTGGAAATTACCCGAGATAAAAAAACAGCCTTGCTAATCGGAGCAACGGGTTTCGTCGGAAGCCACTGTCTTCAACTATTGCTTTCCCATCAAGCTTACCAAAAAGTTATTGTACTCAGCCGGCGTTCTTTAGAGCTGGACCATCCCAAGCTGGAAGAGCATGTGATTGATTTTGAGGACTTAGCAGAATATCACTCGCTCCTGGTAGGGCATGACTTCTTTTCCTGCTTGGGAACTACTATGGCAAAAGCCGGAAACAAGGAAGCGTTTTTCCAAGTTGATTTTAAATACGTTTATACTGCGGCTAGACTTGCGGCCGCCAATGGCGTCAATCAATATTTGCTCGTATCTTCCGTCGGAGCCGATAAAGCGTCTACCTTCTACTATAGTCGTGTCAAAGGTGAATTAGAGGACGCAGTGAAGGATTTACCTTTTTGGTCGATACATATTTTTCAACCCTCGGTGCTATTAGGAGAACGAAACGAGAATAGGTGGGGAGAGAAATGGGCGGGGCGAATAGGTAAATTGATAGATAGCGCGACAGGAGGATTACTGACGAAATACAGACCGGTGGAGGCTGAGATCGTGGCTCAATCGATGGTGAATGCAGCGCAGGGCTTAAGAAAAGGACTCCATATTTATCCTTCTCATTTATTGCAGACCTGTCTCTTATACACATCTCCGAGCCCACGAGACCGAGGCTG
>CAJXUM010000170.1 GCA_913060855.1 uncultured Lewinella sp.
CGAGATCAGCCTCGGTCTCGTGGGCTCGGAGATGTGTATAAGAGACAGCTCCAACCCGATGCCGGATCAGCGCTAGTTTTTGGTGGCTTTCTCATTTTGTTCTTTAGAGAGGGCTTGCCTACTACCTATTATTCAGTAGGGGCATTTTCGGCTGCGATGTTGCTGCTAGGCTTTGTTTATCCAGTACCTGCGATTATGTTGGCAGCCGTATGGATAGTCCTGTTTATTTTTGGGTTTTCGCTAAAAGGTAGACCTTGGTGGTTATTGGTAGCTGCGGCTGTATCAATCGCAGGCTATATTTTTTACCAAGATGAAGAGGGGCGTTATTTTTATCTCATTGTATCCGTTTCAGCAGGGCTTTTAATTGCGTATAGCATAGCCATGTACAGGGAGAAGAAAGCGAAGATGGTTGGACTCGTAGCTGCAACTCTGATGTATGGTGCTATTTTGAGTTTGGGGGCTGGCTATGTGTTTAATTCTATTTTAAAACCCCATCAACAAAATCGGATCAGCAGCTGGCTGACGCCAAATAGGGCTGATGCTGATGCCAAGTATAATTTGCTGCAATCTAAGATGGCGATTGGTTCGGGAGGTGCTACAGGGAAAGGCTTCCTTAAGGGAACGATGACTAAACTGGACTTTGTACCTGAGCAGTATACAGACTTTATCTTCTGTACGGTAGGCGAGGAGCAGGGCTTCATTGGAAGCTTTAGTATAATCATCCTGTTTTTGCTCTTACTGTTACGGATTGTAACGATAGCTGAGCGACAGCGATCCAACTTTTCGCGCCATTATATGTATGGTGTAGCTGGCGTACTATTTGTGCATTTCTTTATCAATATTGGAATGACGATGGGATTGATGCCTATTATCGGTATTCCACTACCTTTTATTAGTAAAGGAGGTTCTTCCCTGATCGGTTTTACAATAATGATTGCGGTTTTGTTGAAACTGGATGGGAATCGATATAAGATTTAGGTAGGTTACGATAGTACCTTTCAGGAAAACCCTAAGACCTGTCGCGAGTTGCAAGTTTGTCTTAAACCCGCAACTCGCAACACGCGCTACTTCGCTGATCTTGAAGCAATAAATTTGATCATTTCTTGGTCATCATTTTCTTTAGCTATATCTAATGCACTAAGCCCTGCTTTGGTTCTGGCATTTACATCGGCTTTTTGCTGTACGAGTAGTTTTGCAATCGGAAGATGTCCATTATCCACCGCTTCCATTAAAGGTGTCCACCCTTCATGTTTTATTCTCTTATCTGCTTTCACATCATAGCTGATCCACTCGATGCCATCATCTATTTTGGCGCCATTGTCTAGCAGTAGCTGGACGAGGTCAGCATGCTCTTCATGTACAGCTTCGAATAAAGCTGTCCAACCGCTTTCGATGCGAGTAATCATTTTACCTGAGTCAAAATGCGTCCATTCAATGTTGGTTTTCGCATTTACATCCGCTCCTTTTTGGATCAAGAAACGAGCGATATCCGTGTGTCCTTCATCTACTGCTTCCATCAGCACGGTATGGCCTCCCTCTCGTCGGGCATTTACATTGGCTCCTCTACTGACCAGGTATTGCATAATTTCGAAATGCCCTTCATCCGCAGCTTCCATTAAGGGCGTCCAACCTGAGGCGTTAGCTCCGTCTACCTTAGCGCCCTTGTCAACGAGAAGTTTTACGATCTCTAAGAATCCTTCATCGGTAGCTTCGGTCAAGGCGGAATGTCCCTCCTTGGTTTGTAAGTTTACATCTGCTCCTTTGGAGATCAATAGACGTATCATTTCGATATGTCCTTCGTCAGCCGCTTCCATTAAAGGAGATCGACCATGTTTATCGATAATATTGACCTTAGCCCCTTTTTCTAGGTATAACTTCACCAAATCCATATGCCCTTCATCTATCGCTTCGAAGAAAGCAGACCAACTATTGTCTCCTGCCGGGTTTATTTTAGCGCCCTTATCCAGTAACAGTCGGGTGATTTCGAGCTGACCTTCATCGGCCGCTTCCATCAAAGCAGTATAGCCATCTTTGCTTTGGGCATTGACATCGGCTCCTTTTGCGATCAATAATTTTACGATTTCCGTATGACCTTCATCAATGGCCTCCATCAAGGGGGTATGATGACCATACATTTCATTAACCTTAGCTCCTTTATCGAGAAAGAGCTTAACCATGTCTATTTGCCCTTCGTCAATAGCTTCCATGAAAGCATTCCAACCCTCATCGTCGGTAGCATTTACATCCGCTCCTTTTTCGAGGAGTAATTTGGCGATTTCAGGCTGGCCGGCATCCGCGGCTTCCATTAGCGGTGTGTAGCCTTCATCATTGGGCTGATTGGGATCTGCGCCATTTTGCAATAAGAGTTTTACCACTCCCATATGCCCTTCATCAATAGCTTCCATTAGGGGCGTATGATGGCCATATACCGTATTTACTTTTGCGCCCTTTTTGATGAGCATACTTACGATCTCTGTTTGCCCTTCATCGATGGCTTCCATAAACACATCCCAACCCTGTTCGGTTGTAGCATCGAGTTTGGCTCCTTGCTGAATCAAAGCCTGGGCAATTTCGCTATGCCCTTCATCTACCGCCACCATTAAGGCGGTATAGCCCTCCTTTGTAGCGGCATTCACTTTTGCTCCTTTGGTCAGCAGTAGGTTCAATATATCCATATGTCCTTCATCCGCTGCTTCCATTAATGGAGTCCAACCTTCTTTGGTCATTCCATTCACATCTGCTCCCTTGTCTAGCATGAATTGGACTAGCTCTATATTCCCATCATCAATAGCGTCTAGTAAAAGGTCTAATTCACTATTTTCGACGGGGTCAAATTGGCGCTTGATTTCTGGAGAGGCTATTTCTCTTTCATCCTCTTTAGTAACTTGAGTAGCCGTTTTTTCTTCTACTCTTTCATCTCCTTGCACTCTTTCAGCGGGCGCTACATCCAATATCTGTGGGGCTGCTGGTTCAACTATTTCAGTAATAGCTTCTGTTGTAAGCGGGCCTTCTCGATCGAGAAAAGTAGGTGTACCGAAAGCATTGACGCCGATAGTAAAAAGCCCCATGACTAAGATTAGTGCGGTGACAAATCCTTCTCTGAAATCGGCGAAGACAGGAGGTTGATTGAATAAACGTTTGATTCTATTGTTGAATTTATATTTAATACCAGTGAAAGCCATAGCCGGGAGTTTTGAATTGATTTCTTGTTCTTTTAATAGGATTAAAGTGCGGGCGTAATTACCGGTTTCTCCGGTAATGTTGATTACCATATCGTCACAGCAATTTTCACGTTCGTTTCTAATCGTGGCGGATATCCACCAAATGGCAGGATGATAAAAGAATAGGATATCAATCAATGTCTGCAGTACATTAACCAAGTAATCATTTCTCTTAATATGTGCCAATTCATGTAGTAATATTGCTTCTATTTGTTGATCGTTTAGGCCTGTCAACAACCTGGCGGGTAGTAATATGGCAGGACGGAATATGCCGATTGCCAAAGGCGTTAATACTTTATGGGAGGCCAAAAAAGCTACCTTTTTGCTCAGCTGAAGTTGCTTTTTTAGCTGCTCTCCTTTTTCTAGCCAAGCTGAGGGTAGCAATTCTGTCCGATAAGATTTTAATCGCTGAATATAGGCCAAGCCGCCTAAGAAGCGAAGGAGTAATACGACAACGCCAAGCATCCAAAGCGTTACGATGAGAGGAAGATGTTGGTTGAAATAGACTTGTGCTTGCTGAATCAGATCGCTTTGCGTGGAAGTCAGTAATTCCTCTTTTGCTTGGGAAGGATTAGCTGCTGCCATCTCGTTTTGCTCCGCAAGAAATCTCGCATCCAATGAGCCTTCATCTATCGTGATTATTTCCTGCTCAAGCGCTATTTCACTTGGGTTGTACATCAGGTTAAAACTGACGATCGTGGAAGCGGCAAATAAGGCCAACGCAATGGTGGCAATAAAGTAGCGCGCTTGGGAAGAATAGCGATGTACCAATACTAGAATTACTGCTAGAAGTATAGCAAAAAAAGCACCCTGCCATAGCGCATGAATGAGCGTCCACCCCAGGGCTGATATCAATTCTTCAGAGAGTAAATGATCAATCGTTTTCATCCGTTTTGTTTTTTTCCATATCGTTGATATAATCCTTTAGTTGGTCTAAATCAGACTGAGTCGCATCATAATTACCCAGTGCTCGCATCACCAACTTAAGGGCTGAGCCGCGAAATGTTTTATTGAGAAAGCGATCGAGTAACACATCTTGGGTTTCGCCCTCGGCTATAACAGCTTGGTAGATGTGCTTTCGCCCTTGCGCTTCCCTTTTCAACATTCCTCTTTCATACATCACCTGCATGGTTTTGAGTGTAGTGGTATAGACGACTACCTTGTTTTTTTCCAATTCTTCGTGGATTTGTTTGACAGTGGAGGGGCCGTGCTTCCAAAGGAACTGCAATATTTCGAGCTCTGAGGGCGTAGGATTGGCTTTTTCTTCTCTTGACATATTCTATTACGATTTTTCTCGTAGCAAAGATCTACGATTCTAATCGTAATAGCAAGTTTTATTACGATTTAAATCGTAATAAAAATAAAATAAGCGATTAAGTAGTTGATATTTAGTTGCTTATGAGTGGGTTTGCTATGCTGGCACTCATTGCGAAAATAACCGGAGGAATTAACGGATAGGGGTGAGCGGTTCAAATCATGGGACTAATTCGATTGGTTGGGATGCAAAAAAAACAGATGATATAGAGAAAAATAGCATGTAACATTGCATAAACTCTCGCTTTTCCCTATTTTAGATCATTCAAATCGGATTAGTGTATCTCACAAACCTATAACTATCTTTTCTGATCCTTACAATGATCAGTGGAACCAAGAACTACGGGATTAGTAGACGCTCCATTTTAATATAACTGGATTAGCATTAAAATACAATTAGCCTAGCTAGTCTACAAAGACTTAGGCTGCTTATAGGTACTCGACCTGTACTGGCAAACGTCAGTTTAGGCCAATACCGTAGGTATAATTTATAACAGCTAAACCACCTAAAATGAATCCCGTTATCAAACTTGTTGCAGTATGCTGTATGTGCTCCTTTTCTAATAAATTACTGGCCGAAACAGTTACACTTCCCATCAAATTAGTGGACAAATTGATACTAATAAAAGGAGTAGCCAATAACCAATCCGGTTACTTCCTCTTAGATCTTGGTGTTTCCGATGTGGTACTAAATAGTGCTCATTTCAAAGGCACTAAAAGCCCTGATAAAGGTTTTTTTGGTATCAATGGTTCTTCGGCAAGTGTGGAGACAAAATGGGTGAATTTGAGTTTAGGAACGGTGAGTTGGAAACGGCGATTTGTACATCTTTTGCCACTGACCCATTTAGAAGAAGCCAAAGGAGAGGAAATTCTTGGATTAATAGGTGGGAAAATATTCTCTAGGTGTGAGCTTCACATCGATCTCAGTAAAATGGAATTGCAGATTGACAAGAAAACAGATGCAAAAGCTAGTAGGATATTTGATGCTTTACCTTCGGCACCGGCCTCCATTATTCCTTTCAAATTAAAAGGGGGAATGCCCTGGATAGAGGTACGGATCAATAACTTATTTTTCAAATTTGGGATTGATACCGCCTCTGAATTCAACCTGCTCAGCACTAAATTATACTCCTTTGTAGAAGATTCACTTTACAATAAAAGAATCGTGAGATCCCGCGGTATTTCTACCAAAATTAAATCGGTCAAGGCAGGAAAACTAGCGGGTATGGAAGTAGGTTTATTGCCCTGTTTCCCAATGGGCGTACTATTTACTGAAATGAGAATCATCAATCAAAACCTGGCAGGGGCCAATCTAGATGGGATCCTCGGCTTTGACCTTTTGCGCCAGTTCAAAGTGAAGATTAATTACAAAACCAAAGAGCTATTCTTATGGCGACACGACTCCTCCGCTGACCATCTGATTATATTATCTCAATTTAGTCAGGGGACAGCATCGGATCCACCCAAATATAAGTAAGAAAGTAGTTTTCCGTATTGTTTGATGGGACTGGTCGAAAGGACTCCGCTTTCGGCGAGCCTATTTATTACGTCTACTCCAATACTCATGAAGCGTCTTCATTCATTGAATAATTGTTAAGAAAAACCTAAAAAGAATAGATGTACCAACCGACTTTGATCAAACCTAGTCTTTAGCCTACAAACAACCAATAGCAAGACTAACTCCACGAATAGAGATCTTTACACCACTTACAGGGACTCAAGCCACGTTTACACCTGTTGTTTACCTTTAAAATATCATAATCATGATCACCAGACCTATTCAAGTGGAAATTTTGGAAGAAAGTAAAGACGGCCTAAAAGTAAAATTACCTTTCTTGGAAGTCCCTGTCGAAATGAATTGGGCCTTCTTTAACAAACGCCTAGATGCAGGCTATTTCAAGTTGTTTCGTTCCAAGAATAGCGCAACCGTTGATATTAATTTCCTTCCTTTGACCGGGAAAAAGATGAAATAATTAGATCGACCTTGGGCGACCTCTTTGGATACTACTAAAAAGGCCGTCCAAGGGCAAAAGAAAAAAACTAGTCAATCTTAGCCAAGGCTTTATCCAGTAAATCCAATGCCATATGAATGTCCTCTTCGGTGGCGGTGAGGGCTGGAGCGATCCGCATCACATTCCCGTATAAGCCACCTTTACCAATTAATAGACCTTCTTGTTTGGCCGCATCCATCAATGCAGAGGCGGCTTTAGGAGCTGGCTCTTTAGAGCTGAGATCTTTGACTAATTCCAAGCCTTGCATCAAGCCTTTCCCGCGGACATCGCCGATGACTGAATACTTCTCCTGCAAGCGATCCAAGCCCGCCCGCAGCTGTTGACCCAAAAACGCACTCCTATCAGGTGTCGCCTCATTCTCTAATACTTCCATGACGCCTAGCGAAGCTGCGCAAGCCACCGGATTACCTCCGAATGTACTGATCGTGAGTCCAGCCTTTAGCGTACTTTCCGCTATATCCTTTCGCGTCATCGTATTACCCAAAGGAAAACCATTGGCAATGCCTTTAGCCATGGTCATAATATCAGGTTCTACCCCGCTATGTTCTATTCCAAACCATTTTTCACCTGTGCGACCAAAACCCGTCTGGACCTCATCGCTGATAAATAGACCGCCGTAGTGCTTGGCGATTTCATAAGCCCTTTTTATATACTCATCGGGAGCGGTGATGAATCCACCTACGCCTTGTATCGGTTCCATGATAAAAGCAGCTATTTTGCCAGAAGTAGTTGTTCTGATCACATCTTCGATATCCTCCGCACAAGCCACTCCACAAGATGGATATTTCAATTTGAGCGGACAGCGATAGCAATAAGGGTTGAGGGCATGTTTTATCCCCGCCACATGAGTGCCGCCGACTCGCCACGAACCCACGCCGGTCAGCCCCATCGTCATCGCCGAACGTCCACTATATCCATGTCGCAGTGCGACTACTTCTTGCTGCCCAGTATAGGCCTGAGCCAGGAAAATAGCGGTCTCATTGGCGTCAGTGCCGGAGGTGGTGAAATAGGATACTTGTAGCTTGCCCGGAGCCATTTGGGCCATGCGTTCTGCTAGGTTGACATGGGTTTCATTGGGGTAAAGCGTGGAGGAATGGATGAGTTTTTCGGTTTGCTCCCTCACCCTTTGCGTGACTTCTGGGCGATTATGGCCCACACTCGTCGTCAGGATACCAGCGAAAAAGTCGAGGTATTCATTACCTTCTACATCCCAAACCTTGAGTCCTTCCCCTCTGTCTAATGGCAGTGGATCGGTATAGTATAATAGATGATTGGGGAAAAGGTATTCCTTTTGTTTTTGTAGAATTTCGGCTTTCTTATGACCAACTTCTTTTTGGATATCCATAGGTGTTAATTCTTGAGATGGAGCAATATCCCAATATAAAACTATTCTGGATCGTGGCAAAAATAGTCTTCACTTTTAGGCTGACCTATCGAGGTATCCCATCGCTAGCATTAAGCTTTTGCTCGTCGAGCAGCTAGTGGTTTTGCCAAAGGTTGGTTTTTCTTTTGCTTGAGTTTCTGAATCCCCATTTTTACCACCCTGCGACCCTGAGAGATGCGAATCGGTTGGGAGTAAACAGATTGGTAACCATCTAAGGTATAACGGAGTCGGTATAGTCCCGGCTTAATCGAGGCTATTTTGAAATGGCCATCCTGTCCGCTGATTCCTAAACTGACCAAAGATGAATCTTGGGCTTGCACAACGAAGAGGCCGGCATTTGCTAATTTTTTTCCTAGTAGATCGCTGACTTGTCCTTCGATGAGGGTCTGAGCATGTGTGCTACTATTCGTAAACAATAAAGCTATAAGAAGGAATAGAGACGTGACGATTAGTTTCATTTTATCATGTTTATGGGTTAAAGTGGGCTTAGTGCTTGTTTGCAGGTAGCGATTCGGGCTGTAAATCAATATTTTCGCTTCCAAAGCCTACCTCCAAACAAGCACTTAGCCCATTATTATGACAAGTTATGAGGAACTATATTCGCTTTCAACCACATTTTGATGTGGATAACTCATTCAATGGGGCTATAGATAGAGTGTATTATAGATCGCTTTTTGCATTTGGTAGGTCGTATATGGTTTGGATAGGAGACCGAAATACGTTGAGCCAGGATTAGCAGACCGTATGGTCTGAGGCGGGGCGGTAGTCACGAAGAGTGTGGGCATTTTGTATAAAAAACGGAAGACTTTGAGCAGTTGTAGGTGTTGTTCAGTATGTGTATATGGAATGTTTGCGATGAGAAGGTCTGGCTTTGAGAGGGGAGACTTAATAGCGAGAATCGCATCAGTTATGGTGTCGCATTTTTCGAATATTTCATAACCCCATTGTACCAATAGCCTACTAAGTTGGAGGGAAATAACGGGATCCTCTTCGATCAAGATAACGGAAGGTTTATTACTCATGCTGCTAAAGTACAAGCGTGAGTCGAGGAATATTTCTGCTTTAAGTAAACGACCTATCTTTTAAGTAAAAGAACAACTAGTTTCTTGCTAGCGCATATCTTTGGAAGACAATAGTGGTACAGTATCCCTGTTTAATAGTAACAGCTATTTTCCCTTTTAACTTTTTACTTAGGATCTTAATGCTGTCTCTTATACACATCTCCGAGCCCACGAGACCGAGGCTGATCTCG